>NZ_JAGJEF010000100.1:0-12939 GCF_018100875.1 Pseudoalteromonas sp. MMG012 | reverse complement strand
AGTTAAATCCTTTACGTAGCTAATATCTTCAACTTTAATCTTTATGTGTTTATTCTGATCGTTAGAAAAATATACCCCGTCCTTATAGAACTGGTATATCTCAACTGTAGAGTCTGATTCTTTAATCAATGCTTCTAAATCTTCAATCGAGTCAACGAACTTGAATTTCACTTTGTTTTCAAGAGAGGGATCTGAATTAAAATGCTTTGAAGATAACTTTGAACCTTTAAACGGGTACGCATCTTTAAAAACAATCCCCGAAGAGTAAATTTGATTTTTAAGTTCAATCTGTTTTTCTGGTTCTAAACCATTAAGGTAAATTGATGGGCAAAAACATGGTTTTTGCCTTTTTGAAATTTTAGCCCACTTATTTGCTAGAAGAAGGATAGCTTCTTTAAGATCTGCTAGATTTTCATGAGAACTGCAATCGATTAAAAAGAATCGGCTAAATGCTTCCATATTAAGGCCACTTGATAAATATTCTTTTTTTACTGATTTTATATATGTAGAACGCCCATTTCTTTTAATAAACCATGCGTCAAAAACTTCATCTTTGACAGCTATGAGTTTTAGGAATTCTCTTTTTGACAAATACCTCTTATCTCTGTTTTGTTCCATCGATAATTTTTGTATAACTTTCAGTGCAGAATTATAATGATAAAACTCCGCTTCAGATTCTGAAACATTTAATGTTTTAGCTATTTTCTCGATTATTAACTTATACTGATTTTCGATAGATGGGGCGTGAATATCTATCGTTAATATATCTAAAAATTCTTCTAGATCATTATCCGTAAGATTAAGCTCTTCATAAATACAATAAGTGACCTTTTGTTTTTTACCAGCATCATCTTTTTCAGTTTTACTATAAGTTAAGAAATTACTCTTGAGGCTTGCACATGACAACGACTGTAGTTTTTCATGCCCTGACTCATAATGACCATATAAATAATACTTAACATCGCTATTACGGTTTTCTGCAAAATGACGAAGCATGAGTGTTATCGGTTTTTTTATAACAGAATGATTATATTCAGTTTTTGCGTAATACTTACATTGAATAGCGCTAGTTTCATCAGCAGTAACAACATCAATGTCTTCAATTCCTTCAATACAAACTAACGTATTAGATTCTTCCTGTTGTAAAAGCTCAAGAATAGTTTTATCGAATTGATAAAAATACCCAGTGATTGTATCGATTGCTTCTCTGGTAGACATGAATGCTAATCCTTGCAAAGGGCTTCTAACTATTTAGTATTTATGCAGCACGTTATTTGTGCTGCATAATCGCTTGTTGGACTGAGCCGCTACCTGCTCGGTGTGTCAGAGTTGGTGTTATTACGCTATGGGAATTTGCTTTTAGTCGCATAAGGTGTCTTATGCCTATTTTATCGGCTTATCTTTCGTGCTTAAGCCATCCCTGCATTACTCAGTACGTTTTATCCTGCCATTAGAGCTAATTTTCGCCGATTTATCAATGATACTTTCACCACACACGCACTTTTCTGGCCCGAACACTTAGGCAGGTTAATGTATTGATTTAATTCAGCAAGCTCTGCTACTAGCTCGTTCGTGCTAATTTCATTGTCTCTTCACTTGAATTAACTCTTTCGTTAAATCGTAAAAACCCTATTTTGCATACTTCAAAGAAATTTGTGCCTGTCCCATATTATTTTTTCCTGAATACTTATCTTCCCCACACAAAAAAGCACGGCGTACACACCGTGCTATTAAATGGTAATAAGGCGTTGCAGACAAATCAATTAAAGTATTCCTTGCTCTTGTCATTGCAATCACTCAAAAAAACTGGATATATCAACAGTAGTTAAACCACCCAGTTATGCAAGAAATTTGTGCCTGTCCTTTTTTATTTTGCGATGAGTTCGCAATAAGAGACCCTCAATATGTGTTTGCCGTAAACGATTTTAACGACTCACCGACATAGCGAAGTTGAATAGATTTAAGAATTGCCGATACAAATTAGCTGCTTAAAAGCAGCTAAAAAGAATCGTTATGCTTACTTGACCCGAGAAGGTTCATATGTGTTATATTTTTTTGATACCTACCGCTGCGCGCCAGTTTTCACGAACCATTACGGTAAGTTTTGCCGATTCACTCTTTAAATTTTGTAAATCGTTAGCGTTAGAATAATCAACTATATTATTTATTAAATTAATTTCTTCTTGTTCACCTAACATCGTGAACTTTAGCTGAGCGTCACTTAACTTAGTGACATATTCCTGCTTAATATCATCGGAGATAACTTGATTTGCTTTAGCTTTTTGAAAAATACTTTCAAGCAAGAAACTTGTAGAAATATATGAGTTATACATATCAAGTTTATAGTCTAGTTGCTTTTTAAATATTTCATTCTTCCTGTTCAAGTGGCTATTAAAAAACCACCCGCCTATAACTACAAAGACAGACACTATTGTAATAATATCTTTTACTTCCATATTTCACCCAAGTGTGTCTAAAAATATAACTATTTAGTATTTACGTATCACGTTGCTTGTGCTGCATAATCGCTTGTTGGACTGAGCAGCTACCGGCTCGACGTGTCAGAGTTGGTGTTATTTATGCTATGGGAATTTGCTTTTAGTGGCATAAGGTGTTTTATGCCTATTTTATCGGCTTATCTTTTGTGCTTAAGCCATCCCTGCATTACTCAGTACATTTTATCCTGCCATTAGAGCTAATTTTCGCTGATTTATCAATGATATTTTCACCACTCACGCACTTTTCTAGCCCAAACACTTAAGTAGATTTACCCTTTGATTTGTTGGATCAAGCTCTGCTTCTAGCTCGTTCGTGCTCATTTCATTGTATCTTCACTTGAATTAACCATTTCGTTAAATCGTAACAAGAAATTTGTGCCTATCCTTTTTTATTTTTCCTTGTTGCGAGCAATATACTTTTGCTTGCAATACATCTCACATTAGTTATGTAATCATTCTACATACATTTACGTGACAAAGCAGTGATATTGTATCGCAATATATTTGTTCATACTATTCTCATTGAATTCACACAGAGAAACCGAGAGAAAGTTATGAATGTATTAAATAAAAAAGTCTTGTCATTAATTGCAGTGTTATTGATGTCCACGGGTTGTGCCGTGCAGCATGATAAAACAGAGTTTGGCGCTATAGGTTTATCTTATCATTCAGACATTGTAGAAAATACTGATGGTAGCTATTATGCTGAAGTTGAAGCAGCCTTAACACGAGGAAGAATTGGTGGTGCAGAAGGGATTGTGACAAAAAGTGCTGTAGAGAAGTGTGCCAGCTTAGGTAAAGCAATGAAAGTTGTTAAAAAAGAAACAGAATCACATTTGTTAATTAACGGCGTAGCACGACTCACCTTTCGTTGTCACTAGCAGTCTCGTAGTCGGAACAGCTATAAAGTATAGTAGTGTGATTACCAAGGGGAACTGTCGGCCTAATTACCGAGCGACTTTGTCGTAAATAGCATATCAGCCAATTGCTAAACTGGCTGATATGCAGACTTTTGTAAGGGTTGTGATTTTTCAACTCTCAGAGCCGTGGAATTCATATTATTTCTTGAAAACAGTAATGGGACAGGCACATAATTATACGCTCAACATTACAATGTAACGCCACCTTATTATGCAAGAAATTTGTGACTGTCTCATCTTATTATCTTACTCGTTGCATACTTCAAAAGTCTGTGCCAGTCCTTTTTTATTTTCTTTATCGCACCATTGACAACGGCGACTTATGGGTGACCCCATTGATTGGAGATCACCAGATTGAAACGATCTCTATGAATCACACTGATTATTCAAGACTAATAATGTTCCATTTATAGCTGCTGTCGGTCATCAATACGTTTCTTGCGACGTGCGGCTCAGCACCTAAGTGGGCAGAGTATCTGCTATCATGCTCAGAACAAACTATAATAATAGATGTGCCATCGTATTTGATGATGAATCGTTCCTCACGGTCTGTATATAAATACTGAATTACGTTACCCTTCATCCTATCTTCATCCGTTATAATATTACAACCCGCCGTGTTATTGGATTGAAGAGTAAGTTCCCACACCCCGTGAGGATTCTCTATATCAACAAACGATATTTTAAATTCTCTACAAACAGGACCTGTAACATAACTTTCTGAAAGACAAATATGCTCATTTTTGGAATCTCGAGGGTATTTCATTTCTCTACCATCTAAACTAGATATTTTAACAGCCTCTTGCTTAAAAATATTTTTGCACCACGATGGGTACTTAAAATTGAATATATCCGTATCTTTTCCCAGTGCTTGATTGATAAACTCGGTTACACAATCAATTACAATTTTTTGCTCATTGGTTAATCGCTCAGTAATAGATTCTCTTCTCGACTGTTTATTCTGAGTATTTTTTTCCATCAAAATATTGCTAGTGTGTTGCAACAGTGCATACATGCTATAAAACTGACACATTGTATTAGCAAAACCACCTATGTACTGAATTAGATAACCATCCGCATTTATATTAACTTTTTCGTAATGTTTTAGGAAATCATTCACGTGCTGTGCTGCATCAGTAAAATTTGTAACCATTTCACCATATTGTTTTAATATTTGTGTCCAAACAGGAGTCTTGAGTGCAAGCTCTACGTCTTGAATTTGCACAAATAGTGAAATATTACTTCGCATTAAAACTTTAACATCATCTTCGGTAAGCGCCTCCTGAACCAAGCCGTAAATACTGCTCATTTTTTGGTTGATTTGAGTTAATTCTTCCTTAATCTGTTTTGTCGAAGAAGGCTTAAACATTTTTACAATTGCATTAAGAGGCTTAATTATTTTTTGTATACCTGGAACTGGAATTTGAGACGAGAGATTGATTACGCAATCAATAGCCTCAATATCCTCAAGAGCAGGATCAGTCTGCTGGTTTATTGCTGTACTTAAGTTCATAAGTGGTTCCTTTACTGTATCTGGTTTAAAATTTAAAAAGTCATACCCAAAAACAAAAGCAATCATGTAGCGGGCCAAAGCAGTATTAATCATTTTTAACAAAGAAAATATTACACCGCATTTCAGCAACATTGGCGCTTTACATTATAAATAATCAAACCTGTGTTAAAAATATACAAAAAGCTTTATTTACAATCACTAAGCATTACGATGACTGCCGTTGTCAGTACTCATTGGCGTAAATACCTCATAATTACCTGATGCCGAAACTGATATTTCTAGTCCCGAAAATAAACTTAAGTGGTTGTTATATAACAATCTAATAGGATAATTAATAAATTATTCCACATTAAAAGCTTTGCTACCTCATTTCTCCACAATCTTTTCATATTTATATCTCACTATTGCGCGTAATCACACAAACCAAGCATAGAGTTCGAATGCCGCACAGCGTAAAACTGGTAACCCCAACTTCAAATACAGAGGTGCCCGATCACACCATCAACACGCCTTTGCCACACCTATCTCAAGAGTTTTGTATCACGGCAGATAGTTTGGGCTCATATGAATTTAGGCAGGCCTACGGATTAAAATATGCGTATTTGTCAGGGGCTATGTATCGCGGTATTGCTTCCAAAGAGCTGGTTGTTGCTATGGCAAATGCTGGATTAATGGGTTTTTTAGGCACCGGTGGATGTAGCTTAGATCAGATTGAAAATGACCTTCTGCACATACAGCACGCCCTAACAACAGGGCAAGCTTATGGGTTAAATTTAGTGTGCAACCTGAATGACCCAGCGCACGAAATGGCCTTAGTGTCACTGTATTTGAAGTACGCAGTACCGTGTATAGAAGCCGCTGCTTTTATATCTATGACACCCGCGTTAGTGCTGTATCGCGTTAGCGGTTTATATCGAGATACAGATAATCAAGTCGCATCACACTATAAAATCATTGCTAAAGTTTCTCGTCCTGAGGTGGCCAATGCATTTTTACAACCTGCTCCACTGCGTATCATTGAACAGCTGCTCAGGCGTGGCCAAATAACGCCTGAACAAGCCAAAATGAGCCAGTCTATTTTAATGTGCGACGATATCTGTGTTGAAGCCGATTCCGGTGGGCATACCGACCAAGGCCAGCCCAGTGTTTTGCTCCCTGCAATTCAAAGTCTACGTGATAGCGTCGTATCAGCGCAGCCCTTTGCGCACGCTCCGCGTATTGGTTTGGCTGGCGGTATAGGCACACCAACTTCAGCCGCTGCGGCGTTTATCATGGGCGCTGACTTTATTATGACCGGCTCGATAAACCAATGCACCGTTGAAGCCGCAACGTCTGATGTAGTTAAAGATATGCTGCAAAGCATCAACGTACAAGACACTGACTACGCACCTGCAGGAGATATGTTCGAGTTAGGTTCAAAAGTACAAGTGCTTAAAAAAGGGGTGTTTTTTCCGGCCCGTGCGAATAAACTTTTTCAGTTGTATCAACAGTACGACTCCATTAATGCACTGCCAACGACGATACAAACCCAACTACAAGAGAAGTTTTTTAAAAAAAGCTTCGACGAGGTGTGGCAAGAAGTTGCACAATATTTAACTCAAACTGACAGAGCCAATGACATCATTAAAGCGCAAACAGATACCAAATACAAAATGGCGCGAATATTCCGTTGGTACTTCTCTTACAGTATGAAACTGGCCTTTGCGGGCACCACACAAGACAAAGTGAACTTTCAAGTACATACGGGCCCTGCACTCGGTGCTTTTAATCAATGGGTAAAAGGCTCAAAACTTATGCGCAATTAACCATACAAAACCTAGCTTATACTCTACAAGTTGGTCGTGATGCCATGGCATATCGTATCGGGTTTGTTGCTTCTTCGTTGTCTGAGGCCATACAGCAACTTCATGCTTATCTTACAAATACCCCTAATCACTGGTGTGAAAATATAGTAGATAAACACACACTGACTCAGGCTGAACCTTGGCCAAAACCTCACTCAGACGCACGATCACACCTTGATTTACCGGCATTGTTAGAAGCGTGGACTCAAGGGTACTTAGTCAACTGGGACGCCCTGTATACTGGTACTACTCCATCTAGAGTTAGCTTACCCAGTTACCCTTTTTCGCACAAACAATACTGGATAACACAAACCGAGTCGGTCGAAAAATTAATCCCGAACAGCACACACGCACTGCATCCATTGCTCCACACAACGGTGCCTGCCATGGATGAACTGGTATTTACTGCGACATTTAATGGCCAAGAATTCTTCTTCGCAGACCACAAAGTCAATCATCAAGCAGTATTACCAGGGGTGTGCAGCTTGGAAATGATAGTCGAGGCAATTCGTCAATCACATAACATGACAGCCGATCACATCGTAGAATTAAAAAATATTAGCTGGCTGCGTCCTATCGTTATTGAAGAGCATAGCCCACAGACGAGCGTATACTTATCATTATGGGAAGACCAGAACACCCTCACATTTGAACTGTGGAGTCAATTAGATGACAACCCGCAGGTCTATGTTAAAGGGCATGCTCAGTTGACCAATCGACTCTCGCAACCCACGGCCTCCGTCAATTTATTCACGTCGTCAACAAAGACTCATTGGCCAGATCTTGCGTTTAAAGATAGCGCAACCCACCCTGAACTAATTGAACACACAAAAGCAGAAATTTACACCATATTTGAAAAAGCAGGCATCAACTATGGCACGGCCTTTCAAGGACTGCATAAAATTCAAAAGCAAGGTGACGAGTTACTTGCTCAATTATTACTTGATAAGTGCTACTGCAAAGGCTTTAACGTATCACCAACCATCCTCGACAGTGCCTTACAATCACTCATGGCATTTTCTGATAGCGAAGAGTTAGCATTACCCTTTGCCCTACAGCATATTGCCTTTACTGATATTGCCGCTTTATCGGAGGCGTTTTCAGCAAACAATAAACCCACCTCTAACAGTGAAAACTCAACAAATACACAGGTAATGTTATGGGTTCACGCGACAAAAACATCAAATAATGGCGACTCAGTCAAAAAATTCAACCTCACAATATACACAGAAAATGGTATAGCATGCGTGCGTTTTACGGGGTTTTCTACGCGTTCAATAACAGCGTCTATTGATATTAAGCATCCAGAAAATGTACTTGAAACAGGCTTGCCGTCACCCGATGTCACTAATCAAGCCCCCCATTCTCAGACACTTGCGACGGTTACACCTTGTTGGGTTATTACGGCGTTTGATGACGTTAAAAAAACGCCACTTAGCAATGATCTCTTGCAAGCGACACAGTGGAATTATCAAGGCCCTGCTCATTATAAACCGCCCTTTGCTAACAACGCTCAAAATGACATACAACACAGTGAAACAACCGCACATCTAAATCATTTATCGAATCACCTTATTTGGCTTGCGCGTGATGAGTTCGCCGATCCTTTGGCTTTTTTTAAGTACATTAAATCACTGCTCCGTTCGGGTTATGGCGAAAAAGCACTGACCATCACCTTAGTGACACTGCAAACCCAACGTGTTCATTGTGAGCAAGTTAATCCACAAGGCGCAGGGCTGATTGGATTACTGCAAAGTATCGCCAAAGAATACCCGCTTTGGCATATTACGATTGTTGATATGCCTACCGAGCTATTTGATTTTTCACCCGTGTCACAAACCGACATCCTGTGGCAACAAGTAGTCACTCTGGCACCTGCATTTTATGCCTATCGCAGCAGCCAATGGTATGCGTTTGATATTGCATCACACAATTATCAAAGCATGGGGGCAACACCGGAGACAACTCAGTTCCCGAATACATCAGGTCAATGTGCTTATCGTCAAAATGGGGTATATGTGATTTTAGGCGGTGCCGGTGGGCTTGGATACGCCTTCAGAGAATGGTTAATTCGCACCTATGATGCTCAGCTTATTTGGCTTGGCCGTCGTGAAAAAAACAACGATATTCAACACGCTCTAACGCAATTAAGTAATCTAGGTAAAACACCGGTATATTACAGCGTTGATGCCGGCGATAAGAGCGCAATGCAAACAGTACTCAATGATATAAACGCCACATTTAAACACATTCATGGCGTAATTCATTCTATTTTGCAGCTCAATGATCAAAGTATCGCAAAGATGAATGAAGCGCAATTTATCAGCAGCTATCACGCCAAACAACAAACGGGTGACGTTGCGTTTGAGCTATTCAAAGACATTGATTTAGACTTCTTTTTGTTTTTTTCATCCCTTCAATCATTCTCTCCTGCGCCAGGGCAAAGTAACTATGCGGCTGGTTGTCGCTACCTCGATAGCCTCGCACAGTCTTACACACAAAAGATGCCCATTAAAGTGATCAATTGGGGGTATTGGGGATCAATTGGCATAGTCAGCGATGCGTTTTATAAAAATAAAATGGCAAAACAAGGGATAGGATCAATTGAAGTTGATGAAGGAATGCAGGCGTTAGCACAATTTATGCAATCTCCCCTCGCCCAAGTTGGGGTCATTAAGCTCACAAAAAATACACTGACTCATATGACAAAGCACTATAGTTATTCAGCTGATGAGTCTTTATTGGTTAATGACGCTCTGTCTAATACATTCACGTCACGTGTGCCTTATGATGTAAGTAACCCCAGCACAGACAATACTCAAATACTTGCCTTGTTGCGTCATGCACTTATAAAAGCAAAGTGGGATACTGAAGATAAACGCACTGCTGCCCTTTGCCAACTGCCTGCGCATTTCAGCCTCTGGTGGCAAGAAACACAAACATATTTACCTGACGCTGATTCGCTCATCAATAGTGAAATTGTTAGTGTTGAACCAGCTGACACCGACATACTACATGACACATACAATGAGGCGCTTGCATCACAAAACCCGCTCCTTGCTGCTTGTTTGGCGCAATTGCCGGATATTCTATCCGGCACTCAAAAGGCCACTGATGTGATATTTCCACAGGGTAAATTAACGCTAGTAGAGAGTGTCTATCAAAACAATACCCAAGCCGACTATGCCAATCGCGTTCTGGTTGAACAAGTACAGCATTACCTCTCTCATACTAACACCAGTACAATAAACGTACTTGAAATTGGCGCTGGCACAGGGGGAACCACCCACGCTGTGTTACCTAGTTTAGATGCATGGTCTGTGGGTGAATACACCTATACCGACTATACCTACTTATCCCAAGCATTTTTTAATCACACCAAATTACGCTTTCAAAATGACTACCCATTCTTACACACGCAATATTTTAATGTCAGTAAACCACTGGCAGCGCAAAATATTAAATTGGCGTATTACGATGTGGTGATTGCCACCAATGTCCTGCACGCAACGGCGCATATTAGAACAACACTACAAAATGCCAAGGCTTGTTTAAAGCCAGGCGGGGCGTTAATTATTAACGAAGTCGTTGAAAAGTCGCTATTTTCCCAACTTACGTTTGGCTTACTTGAAGGCTGGTGGTTAAGCGAAGATAAAGCACTGCGTATTGATGGGTCACCCATGCTATCGGTTGAGTGTTGGCAGCAAGTGCTGGCTGAAGAAGGCTTTACACATATTCATGTGTCAACTGACAAAAATTCTGCACAACACATTATTCGAGCGCTCAGTGACGGGCAAATCGTTCAGCCCGTCGACACAATTCAGTCAAATAATAAACAAACTAACAACGCAGTACCTCCAACCAGATCTGACAACCAAGAAAACACAATAGCTATGCCTGATACACATAACACGACTTCGCTTGCTTCGAGCACACTCACTTTTACCACGCAAACTTTGTTTGCTATTGCTAGCAATATCTTGGGGATACCACAAGACGAGTTAGATACGCAAGAATCGTTTGCTGACTATGGTGTTGATTCCATTTTAGCAATACAAATGCTAGACGATATTAATGCACAATTTGATTTGAGTTTACCTGCAACCTTGCTGTTCGATTATCCTTCTATTGCGTCATTGAGTCAGTACATCGCGACAGAACATCATACCCACCTTGCCCACCAATTACCGGACTGTGTACCACAAGCACATGTAAATGAGACTGAGCCAAACAACAGTATTATTAACGGCAATACGAATTCAGTCGCCAGTATGGGCGAAATAAGCAACAAAAAAACATATAGAAAGCCTTCATCAATTGATTTAACGCCATCAAACAAAACCGCTTTTAGCGCTGAGAAAACGAATACGTCACCGGCACCAGACTCTGATATGGATAACAAAATTGCCATTATTGGTATGAGCGGTCAATTTGGTACAGCAACAAATTTAGATGACTATTGGTCTCTGATCCAAAACCAACAAACCTCTGTGGTAAAGCAACAGCGCTGGGATCTCAATACCCTCGCAGAACAAGAACAAGCTTGGTGTCGTTATGCCAGTTTACTCGATGATATTTCGTCTTTTGATGCTGGATTTTTCTCAATTACGCCACAAGAAGCCATGTACATGGACCCTCAGCAAAGAGTGTTTTTACAAGAATGCTATAAGGCGTTAGATGATGCCAATATGGCAACTTCGGTAGCGGGTAAAAACATTGGAGTGTACCTTGGATGTGCTCAAGGAGATTATGCGAGTTTAGCGCCTGATGACGCGCCTGCTCAAATATTTTGGGGGAATGCCGGCTCGGTTATTCCGGCTCGTGTGTCGTATTTTTTAAACCTAAAAGGTCCAGCCATCGCTGTGGATACGGCTTGCTCGTCATCTTTAGTGGCCATTCATATGGCATGTCTGGCGCTGGTTAATAACGACATCTCTAGTGCCATTGTTGGTGGAGTCGCAACATTATGCACCGCCAAATTCTCGAAACATGCAGGGAAAGCGGGTATGTTAAGCCCTGATGGTACTTGCTATACGTTTGACGACAGGCCGAATGGATTTGTCCCCGGCGAAGGGGTTGGCGTATTGATATTAAAACGCTTAGTTGATGCCATTGCCGACAAAGATCACATTTATGGCGTTATTTTAGGCTCAGCGACCAATTCAGCAACTTAAAACACAATTACAAATTGATATTCAGGCTGATGCATTCAAAAATATGAACACCATACAGGCATTGATTGATGAGATTGAGCGTATATATCAGCGTAATGCGCTTAATGTGAATTCAGATAACTCTTTTGTTAACGGTGGCACCGCCACTATTCCTGATTTTATATTAGATGCGGGGGTCAATTTGCCTAACTTAGCCGACTCGCAGCCTATAGCATTCGAAGCCGACATTAAGTCTGTGCTTCTGACTGGCGCCACTGGCTTTCTTGGGAGCCATATACTTAAGCAGTTATTAGACTCAACTGACGCTATCATTTATTGTTTAGTCAGAGCCAATACCGTTAAGCAAGCACAACAGCGTGTTAAACAAGCCGCTCAATCTTATCGTCTCGCTATTGATTTACATCGAATTGTGCCCATCTTAGGTGATATGGAGCAACCACAATTAGGACTATCCAAGAAAAATTGGGCCATGCTGTGCAAGCAGGTGCAACATATTGTCCATACCGCCTCATATGTCAATCACATACAACCCTATTTTGCCTTTAAAAAGTCGGTCAGTGGTACCAATGAGCTACTGACCATCGCCAGCACACACACGTTAAAAATGATCCACTTTGTGTCAAGCACAACGGTCAGTACTCAGGTAAACAATTCACACTTTTCAATCAACCCTATTGAAGACTTTATCGACGTAGACGATGCCGCTTTAATTTGTAGCGGTTATGGGCAATCTAAATGGGTGCAAGAGGAAAACATCAGACAAGCATCACTGACTGGGGTGCCATACACCATTTATCGCTTTTCTGAAATTTCCGGTTCATCCGCAACAGGCATTGGTAACACTGACGATATTTTTCATCGTATTTTGCGCATGATGCTCAGTGTGCCGGCTCGTGACGATGCAGCATCGTACTTAATTGATGTGATCCCGGTAGATAAAGCAGCTCAAAGCATTGTTTTTGGCATGAACGACACACAAAAACGTAACAA
>NZ_JAGJEF010000010.1:0-112151 GCF_018100875.1 Pseudoalteromonas sp. MMG012 | reverse complement strand
TACAATTTAGCGGTAAAATAAGTTACAGCATCGCACTCGTATAAGAGTCGTTCACTGACTGAGGTTGATCTTCTAAGAAATTTTGATTCATGCTTTCTGCTGGACATGGACAACTCGGTTTGCCCACCACTTTCGCAGGGATCCCCACAACCGTTGTATGTGGTTCGACGGGGTTTAGTACCACTGAACCCGCACCAATTCGAGCTCCTTCCCCTACTTCAATGTTACCAAGCACTTTTGCTCCCGCTCCAATTAATACACCGGCACGTATTTTTGGATGTCGATCGCCTTGTTCATTACCTGTACCACCTAAAGTGACTGACTGCAAAATAGAAACGTTATCTTCTATGATGGCAGTTTCCCCTATGACTATACCAGTCGCATGATCAAACATAATGCCATGACCGACTTTACAAGCAGGATGGATGTCAACACCAAATACTTCGGAGGTACGGCTTTGAACAAACCTAGCCAGCTCTTTTCTGTTTTGTCGCCATAAGCAGTGGGCAAGTCGATGTGCTTGTATCGCATGAAAACCTTTCAGATTCAAAATTACTGTTAAGTAACTATCGGCAGCGGGGTCTCGATCTTTAACAGCTTTTATATCATGTGCCACATGAGTCAACATTTTGTCACAATCAACAAAGGCTTGGTCAAATAACTCTCTAATGGTAAATGCAGACACCACCGCATCTGCAAGTTTATTAGCCACAATAAAACTTAATGCAGAGCCCAAACATTCATGATTAAGCACACTAGAGTAAACATGGCTGGCGAGCAAAGGCTCTACATTGACTAATTCTTTAGCCTCTTTTTGAAGTTGTTGCCAAATTTCATGACGCATAAGGAAACCTAAATATGGAGGTAGTATTCGCTGATTCTAACGGCTAAACATAGGATATGTTACTGCTATTCAAAACCTTCTCGATATTAGTTATAACAAACTGCTCTTTGTAGAGCAATCATATCAGCGCTTTGGTCATGATGAAGTCACAAATGAATGGTATAAATATGCGCACCTTTATATTAAGTTCAACATGTTAGGTTAGTTTATATTTAACATAGGGCAACTCATGGCACAAACAAGCAAACCCAATGGAACTGGCGTTGTGAGAATCATCAATGCCACTCGTTGTTCGATAGAGGGGTTCATTGCTGCATATAAAGAAGAAGCCGCATTCAGACAAGAGCTTTATTTAATACTGATATTATTCCCCTGCTCATTTTTTGTGGCTAAAAGTATCACACATTGGGCATTACTCATTAGTGTGTTGCTATTGGTGTTGATTGTTGAATTACTGAATTCGGCAATCGAAGCCCTCACTTACAGAGTCAGTAAGTCCCACCACGTATTATCGGGCAAGGCAAAAGATATGGGGTCTGCCGCAGTTACACTTACTTTAGTGATTGTTGCGCTCATCTGGGGAAGCGCTGCCGTTGATTATTTTATCTAGTTAAGCTCAGGTATGGATAAGGGTTTTGGCATAGAAAATGTTTTAAAACAAACTTACGTACATTCAAATGATGATATTTAGTTCAATATCAAGGCGCTTTTATGCAGTAATAGCGGGCTATTACAAATGAAAGCAACGCCGAGAGTGAAAAAATAGCTTTATTGGGCAAATTCGCTTATCCAGAGCTGAGGTTAGTTATTAATCAGAAAAGCCGCGATATACTCGCGGCCTTATTACTTACTTCAATAATGATAAAGTCGTTTACTCAAAGAGTCGTTTCACATCTTGCACATCAATATTTGCTGCTGGAATTGATAACTGATAACTCTCAATGTGCTTATCTTCATTAATTAAAGTATCAGGTTTATCTGAATTATACTTCATAGGAGATACTTGCTCAGACGCCAAACGTTGTTGCATGTCTTTACCATCACCAGTGATGAATACGTAATGCATATTCTCTGTTTGTAGTGTCTCTTTAATCACCCGGTTTACGTCATCTACTGTTAAAGTGGCCAATTGCTTGCGCACATATTCAACGAAGTTCCCTGTATTATAATACTCCCCGTCTAGGGCATACCCTAATTGGCGACTTTGGCTCGCAACAAGTTGCGGTACAAAATTACTCAAAAAGTTACGCGTCGCATTAAAATCTTTGTCACTCATACCATTGGCAATCAGTTTATCTAACTCAAATTGTGCAACGCGTGTTGCGAAGTGTGCATCATTATTTGAGCGTAATGGACGTAACCAGATTTGAAATATTTGCTCCGAACGCCCTAAGTTCGCATCAGGTTTTGTCTGGAACATGCCGCGTGGGAAATACTCAATATAAGAGTAATCCCCATAGTTCATGCCACGGGTTTGGCGAATACGCTTATACAAGAAACTGTTTGAACTACGGTGCTCACCAAAGTATGAGCGGACTAACCACAGAGCAGTCCAATCTTTAGAGCTACGAATTGTATCTATTGGAAAGCCAAAAGACACCGCCGTTGACTTTGCACTTTTTTCTACAATTGTTGCATGACGGCCGCTTAATACTGGCGCATCTGGCACCATTAGACGCGCTTCTTCCCCTTTAGGTAATTTAGCTAAATCTTGTAACATCTGTGCTTTAACTGTATTTGAAAGCGCACCAGTAACCCCAACATTGAGTTTTGCTTGGGTAAACTCTCTCTGATAGAACGCTTTCACATCTGCAAGTGTTAATGCCTCTAAATCTGACAAATCACCGAAGTTGTAACTTTCATATGGATGACCTTGATACAGTTTGTGATAAAGCACTTCTTTACCAAGCTCTTCATCATTAGATGATTTTAACCCAGATTTAATCCCATCGATAAGCTCTTTCTTTAGACGTTTAAAATCATCCTCTCGAAAACCAGGCTCTAACAACTGTGCGCTAATTAAATCATACCATTGCTGCGCATTGTCTTTATGAACACGACCATGCAATGAAATCATTTCTTTATCAATTTGATACCCAAAGCTACCAGCGATTGGATATAACGCAGCTTGAATTTCTTTGTAAGATTTAGTTTGTGAACCTCCATTGGCGATCATGGCAGCCGTTAGTGCTGCAACACCTTTTTTACCGGCAGGATCCGCAGCAGCACCGGTATAAAACAGTAAATTCACATCAACAAGCGGAGAGCTATTGGTTTTATCCAACACCTTGAAGTGCTGCTCTACTGGCTGTTTAGCTTGATTGACAAGCACTGAAAGTGGTTTCTCTTCTTCGAAGCCTGATACTTCATCTAAATCTGACATTGTCACCGTTGTACGGTTAGTGTCTACAAAATACTTATTCGCAACGGCCCTAATATCTGTCGAGGTGACCGAATCTGCTGATGAGTAAAGTTGATTGATCACTTCAGGGTCTCGCTTAAAATGCATATATCTGGCAAGCGTTGAAGCAATGGCCTGCGATGAATCAAGGCCATTAATAAAGCTATATTTACGGTTTGATTTTAGTGCGGCTAGTTTATCTTCGTCCACAAGCTCAGTGCGCGCTTCGGCGTACGTACGATTAACGGCATCTCTAACTCGTGCTAAGTCTTGCTCTTTCTCAACTTTAACAAACACATGCAATAATCCTGGATCTTTAGTCTCAGGGTTATACGGAAACATTTGACTGGCGATTTGTTTATCAACCACAAGCTCTTGATAAAGTGCTGAGTTCTCACCAAAATACAGCTCAGAGATCAAATCCAATGCCGCTCGGTCTTTCTTTTCAGGTAACCATGGCGCGCCTTTATAAGAAACCAATAACCAGTGTCCAGGCATACCTTCGAACTGCTCATGCACGTATTTTGCTTCAGTTTGCTTTGGTTCAACCGGTACTTCAGCCTTGAAGTCACCTTTTTTCCAGTTCCCCCAATGTTGCTTCACTGCATTCATTGTTTCTTGTGGGTCAACGTCGCCCACAATGATCATTGACACATATTCAGGTTTATAAAAGCGCTCAAAGAATGTCTGTCCGTAGGCCATTTGATCAGGCATCGCTTCAATGTCTTCGAAAAACCCCATAGTCGTGTGCTTATAGGTATGTGTATCAAAGGCTTCTTTACGTACTGCCGACAATAACTTGCGAACCGGATTTGCATTATTCTTTAAGTACTCACCTTTTACAGTCAATGCTTCAGTGCGAAATTGCTCTTCTGTATAGGATAAATTTTGGAAAATATCTGCTTCAATTTCAAGTACTTTATTCAAGTGCTCCTTTGAAAAGCTGAGATAATAGTTCGTATAATCATTGGTTGTATATGCTCGATTGTCTACACCCGAATTTTTCAATATATCTGAATACACATCTTGCGGATATTTTTCAGATCCTTTAAACATCATATGCTCAAAGAAATGGGCAAAACCGGTTTTACCCGCTTCTACTTCATCACGAGATCCCACTGATACGGGGATCTGCAATGAAACAACGTCTGGATAATCCGTTTTCACAATCATCACCCGCAAGCCATTATCTAATTCTTCAATGACATATTCTTGCGAAAATACTTTGTTACTTACCGCTGCACTTTCTGTTGTAACGACATTTTGCTTATTGTTATTACTTATACACCCCGTTAGTGCGAGTGTTACCGCCAAACTCGTTGCCAATAATTTAAATTTCATATGTGTTCCTTGCTCTCAATTTTTATAATTAGCGCTATTAGCTAACTCAACAGAGCAATTATGCCGTAAATTCTCCCGACTTTTACCGGAACTCGACAGATAAATGTAAAAAAATATGTCGATAAATTACAGCAGCATGGCTTAGTTCATGAAAATAATTCATGTTTATTGAATAAGTTTCAACAAATAAATCTATCTAGACGTCTAAATGGCTGCTATATTTACACTATCAAAATGACCTAGGCTGGAATGAGGATTATGGCTTTATCACTGCAAGAGAAAATACAAGACCCTAAACAAGGCGTATACTTAATAGGTACAACGCCACCAAAAATTGGGACTGATAGAGCGCAATTGGAAACCATCGCCAGTAAATTACTCGGTCGATTACACGAAATCGAATATGATGGGGTTGTCATCTACGATATTCAAGATGAAAGCAGCCGTACTCAAGCGCCTAGACCATTCCCATTTAAAAATACCGTAGATCCATGTGAATATAGTCAATTAATTAAAACACTTTCTCATCTTGATGTGATCACATATAAAAGTGTTGCACAGCGTGATGCATCCGAATTTAAAAACTGGTTAACCAACAGCAAAGATAAATTTGATCTCAATAACCTCGTACTTGTTGGCAGTCCATCCTCTACTGGCAACATCAAGTTAAGCTTACCGGATGCTTATAAAGCACTTTCAGAGCATCAAGAGTCATTCTTCTTAGGTGGTGTAACCATCGCTGAACGCCATGCAAATAAAAAAAATGAGCAACAGCGATTAATCGAGAAAACGGCTCAAGGGTGTAAATTTTTCATATCTCAAGCCGTATATAATGCTCAAGCCACAATCGACTTAATCACCAGCTATGTCCGTACATGTAAGCAGCAAGGGATCACACCACAACGTATTATTTTAACATTCACTCCCTGTGGTGGACAAAAAACGCTAGAGTTTATGGAGTGGTTAGGGATCTCTGTGCCAGAGGCGACAAAATGGCGCATGTTAGACTCAGCA
This sequence comes from Pseudoalteromonas sp. MMG012, assembly GCF_018100875.1. Taxonomy (NCBI): domain Bacteria; kingdom Pseudomonadati; phylum Pseudomonadota; class Gammaproteobacteria; order Alteromonadales; family Pseudoalteromonadaceae; genus Pseudoalteromonas; species Pseudoalteromonas sp. MMG012. Next base: position 106,551 of record NZ_JAGJEF010000010.1, on the reverse strand, counting down.
AGTCCTTTGAGTGAATCCATACGTATTTGCCGAGAAAATCTCGATTTAATCTTGCAAAGCTGTGCACACTTAGATATTCCGCTAGGGTTAAATATTGAAAGTTTAACTAACCGTAAAGAAGAAATCGATGCATCTATAAACTTATACCGATTACTCAAAGCGACCATGGAATTAAACTTAGCTGAAAAGCAAATTGCATAATCATAAAAATTCAAATATAGAGCTGTTATTAGACCTTACGCCGTGCCGTTTTTGCTTGATACATCGACTTATCAGCTTGGGCAATTAATTGCTCTAAATCAATGAACTTTTCATCGGTTACGGCACTACCATAACTAAACGTTACTTTGGGCAATGCATTACGCGTCAATAGTAATTCAAACTGTTCTTCTAGCCGTTTCATTAATTCAGAAATCCATTCACCATTTGGTCCTTGCACAAACATCAAAAACTCATCACCACCTAGCCTTCCAGCAAGATCATCATCTCGACTGACGCTTGTTATCGCTTGTGCAATACTACTCAGTACTTTATCGCCTGTGGTATGTCCGTATTGATCATTTACTGCTTTAAAATCATCTAAGTCAATAAAAATACAATAAAAATACAACGCCATTTTTAGCGCAATATCACGTTTATGTTCAGCCAAAGTAACAACTGCACGACGATTATAAATATTGGTCAGTGGATCTAGCATCGCAATCGTGCGCATTTTACTAAAGCGGTGCATCAATATAAGATCATCTTCGAGCATATCTCGCAGATGCTCAATTAACTCAACCATACTGATATCATATGATGTGATTTTAAAGTCCATCACACACAGCGTACCGAAGGCGCTACCGTCAGGCCAATGAATAGGAACCCCTAAGTATGACTCAAAACCATCCTCGCTCACTTCTGGGTTAGAGTCCCACTCTGGGTTAATACTCGCATTACGTTCGTACAGTGCCGCATTTTCCGCCACCACTTTTTTACAAAAAATATTGGTTTCAAGGGGGATTAACCCACCAACAGAATAAGGGTTGTCGCTGTTTTTATTTGCAACCAGTACCGAAAAACCCGCTTCCTGTGCCTGTACAATAAAACCAGCCGGTGCATTAAAAACTCTGGCCATTAAATCAATGGTTTTTTGCCATTTTGCCAATGTTTCTTGAGATTTTGTTTGCTGTAATAGCTCAGGATCTGTGGTCATTCGACAACCTCTTAACTGCCTATACGATTTACTCTAGCACCTGTTAAGCATAACAATAAAACCCATATACTGTCGCACCAAAAATAACATTATCACAATAATTATCGGCGACGGCGGTGCGCGCTCTTTCCTAAAATATGCTTTTTATCCCTTTGCTTTCGTGATTTGGCTGAGTTCTTTCGATTATCTTTAGGCTCTTTTGTTAAATCAGGTTCATAGCCTTGCAACCATTGCGGCGTTAAACGCTCGCCAAGTAGTACTTCCAACTCTTCTAATAGCCATTGTTCATCAATACTCACTAAAGACAAAGCGGTACCTGCTTTCCCCGCACGGCCCGTGCGCCCTATACGATGAATATAATCTTCGGCTACAAATGGTAATTGCGCATTAATAACATAATTTAAATCAATGATATCAATACCACGAGCCGCAACATCCGTTGCAACCAACACACGTGTTTTTCCTGATTTAAACTGCGCGAGTGCTTTGTCTCGTGCACCTTGCGATTTATCACCATGAATTGCCAATGTAGCTAACCCATCTTTATTGAGTTCTTTCGCATATTCATCAGCCATATTTTTCGTTCTGGTAAAAATAAGCACTTGTTGCCAGTTATTTTTCCCTATCAAATGCGACATCAATTCTCGCTTGCGATCATCATCCACAGCATAAAACAACTGCTCTACTTTTTCCGCTGCGCTATTATCAGGGTCAACTCCAACTCGTTGCGGCTTTGTCAGCCATTGAGCCGCCAGCTTTTGTACTTGATCATCTAACGTCGCTGAGAAAAGTAAAGTTTGCCTATCTCCTGATAAATGGCGCATGATACGTTTTATTTCACCAATAAATCCCATATCGAGCATGCGATCAGCTTCATCAAATACTAAGTGAGAAACACATGCTAACTTCAATGTCCCTTTTAATAAGTGATCAAGGAGACGCCCTGGTGTGGCCACCACAATATCAACTCCTGCCCTTAGCGCTTTTTCTTGAGGGCTGATATTCGCCCCCCCATAAATACACGCAACTTTTATGCCCGTATGTTGGGCATACGCTTGAGTATTATTCGCAACTTGCTGTGCTAACTCTCGGGTAGGTGCAAGTACCAAAGCACGAACTTGTCCACTATGCTCAGGTACTTGCAATAATTGATGTAAAATTGGCAATATAAAAGCGGCCGTTTTCCCCGTGCCAGTCTGAGCCGTCGCCAAAAGATCTCGTCCAGCTAAAATCTCAGGAATACTTTGTTGTTGTATCGGCGTCGGAGTGGAAAAATTAAGCGTGTTTAACGCCTGATTAAGTTCAGGGGCTAATTGCAGAGATTGAAATGACATGGTGGCTACTCACAGACAAATAAAGTGGCCGAAGTATAACAAATGCGCGCCATAGATGCGCGCATCTAACATTGCTTTCGCTTAGTTACAATGTTGCTTTTCTATTGTTGTAATAGGCAATTAAGTCATCAACAGTCTCTTGACAGTATGCCCTAATCCCAGATACCAACATATGCTTTTCACCTCGGCCTACTTGCTTTCCACCATTAAGTAGCTTGAAGCGCAAAATAATCTTACCGCGCTTGCCTTCATAGCTAAACTCAGGCGTATCAGACTCCAGTTCAATCGCTTCTAAATTTGTATCATCCAAATGAATCGCCATTGATTCGTAAATCACCATGGGTCGAGCAGGATTGATCATGACATTTTGCTGTGCCATGAGCGGGATAATTACATGCGGAAAGGCTGTTCCAGAAAACTCGACATACTTTTTCGTTAAACTCTCAATAAGACTCGGACAAAGATTAGCATCCCCATCACGTTTAACTGACATCATGACTTTGTCATTTGAGGTGATATCAAATTCTTCATTTCCTTGCGGAAAATTCAATTGAGATGTTTCATCAACCATACCTAAAAATGAAAAGTGCATATTGTCGCTGATACCATAACGCTGCAATACTAACGCAAAGAGTAAATCACCAGGTACGCAAAACTTTTTAGCATCAACATCATGAAGTGGATTAAAATCATCTGCGATTTGTTTTGCAAATTGACTACCTTGCTCACGGGTGATCACCACGTGCTCGCCTTGTTCTTGGTAAAAACGACTTAACATATATTCTTTCTTTATCAGCTATAAAACCGCGCTATGTTATCAGAATATTTACAAAAAGAGGTCGAATCTGTTGAAATTTAAACATAAAAAAAGCCACAAACGGTAAATGTGGCTTTTTATAGATGTAATTCAAAGAATTAGATTATGAGTTGGGGTAATCCCTATAAGCTTTTTCTAGCTTTTTAGCTTGCTTTTTCGAGACACCAATATGTGCAAGCGCCACACGCAAACGTGCGCGGGATAGATCGGAACCTAAGATTTCCATTGCATCTAACACCGACGTAGACGACGCTTTCCCCGTCACAGCAACAAAAATTGGTTCTAAAAACTCTTTAATTTTGAGTTCATGGAAAGTTGATACTGATTTAGCAATGGCAAAGATTTCACTTTTTTCCCAGCTACGTAACCCTTCTAGTTCCCAGATAAAAAATTGTAGAGCTTGACGTACAGTCTCTTCCTCTGCTTTACCTGCGGTCAATAATGCAGGGTCATACTCAGGAATACCGCCAACGAAGTGACCCGCTAAATCAACCAGGTCTGATAGCGTATTTATACGTGCTTTTGCTTCAGGCAAAATACGCGCGAGTGTTTGACTATTAAACTTCCAGTCAACAAAGCGCTGGATAAGCTGTTCGTCAGTCAAATTTTCACGGATCCAAAGACCATTTAGCCAGCTTAGCTTATCGACATCAAATACCGGACCGCCCAATGAGACTCGCTTCATATCAAAGTGCTCTATCATTTCTGCTAGCGTGAACTTTTCACGCTCATCAGGCATAGACCACCCCATTCGACCAAGATAGTTCAGTACAGCCTCAGGTAAAAAGCCCATCTCTTTATAATAATTGATAGAGGTTGGGTTCTTTCGTTTGGAAAGCTTCGATTTATCTGGGTTACGTAGTAGTGGTAGGTGGCCTAATATCGGCGCTTCCCAACCAAAGTCTTCATAAAGCTTTAGCAATTTAGGAGCGGAGTTAATCCATTCTTCACCACGGAAAATATGACTGATCTGCATATGATGGTCATCGACCACGTTCGCCAAGAAATAAGTTGGGAAACCATCCGCTTTTAATAGCACTTGCATGTCGACATTTTCCCACGGGATCTCTATTTCATCGCGCAAGTAGTCATTAAACTTAAACGTGCCTTCAGCTGGGATCTTCATACGAATAACGTAAGGTACACCGGCTTCTAGGTTTGCTTTAATTTGCTCTTCGCTTAAGAGTAAACCACGTCCATCGTATTTTGGACGTAAGCCCTCAGCCATTTGCTCTTCTCGCATTTGGTCTAACTCTTCAGCTGTTGCAAAACAATAGAAAGCTTTCCCCGCTTCAACTAGCTGGTGTGCATATTTTTTATATATGTCACTACGTTCTGACTGACGGTAAGGGCCTAACTCACCACCAACATCAGGACCATGATCCCACTCAAGGCCCAACCAACGTAAGCTATCCATAATTGCGAGTTCTGACTCTGAAGTGCTTCGCACCTGGTCTGTGTCTTCAATACGTAATACAAACTCACCACCTTGCTGTTTAGCAAAACAGTAATTAAACAGTGCAATATAAGCGGTGCCTAAATGCGGATCACCTGTCGGTGACGGGGCTACACGAGTACGGATAGTCATGTGGATTCTCTTAAATATCAGACGATAAAATATGGGTTGATATGCTAGCATATCAACCCATATTCTCAAATTTTCTCATTGTTCATTGAACGGCAAATTATGCAGCGTTATCGAGCTTTTGTAGATAGCTGACAATATCACTTGATTCATATAACCAAGTTACTTTGTTATCTTGTTCAATACGTAGACAAGGCACTTTAACTTTGCCGCCTTGCTCTGCTAATTCTTGGCGATATTGTGCATTACCTTTGGCATCACGAGTTTCTATTTTTAGCCCTTCTCGTTTAATCGCTCGACGCACTTTTACGCAAAACGGGCACGCTTTAAACTCATACAGTTTAAACTGTGCAGTTTGCGTATCCAGTGCCAATTGCTGTTCTGATGGGCGCTTTTTACTGCTAGGTGTAAAAATAAAATCAAGTAATAAGATTATGCGCCCGAGTAACCAACGTACAAATTTCATGTTTATTCCCATGTCTAAATTATAGGGCAATCATATCACAAGCTAAAACAATTCAATATCGCTATGGATTGGTTCTAAGGGCACTATGTTTAAATCATCAAAAAAGGTCATTTTATTACGACCATGTTGTTTGGAATAATATAACGCTTGATCAGCTTGGTGGACTGCCTCTGATGTTTGTCCAATATTAACCAAAGCAACAAAACCGCCACTGACCGTAATCGAACCCACTTGTGGGAAACGAGCTGCTTCAATCAACATCCGAATCCGCTCTAACCCGTTAAATGCAGTGGTAGGACATTGGCTCGGAAACAAGACAGCGAATTCTTCCCCACCATAACGAAATACATAATCTTCAGCTCTAAAACTACTTTTTAATAATTGCGCCACCAGCAAAATAACTTCATCGCCAATAACATGACCAAATGTATCATTCACGCCTTTAAAGTTATCAATATCAAGCATCGCTAAGTACCAACGACGTTCAGCATAACCTTGACGCATCGCAGCATGGTTATCACGAGCGACAACACTTAAAACCTTTTCTTCAAAAGTCTGTCTATTCAATAACTGAGACAGGGGGTCAATACACGCATAATGCAGCGTAGACAATTGTTTTACAAATACATTAAGTAAGTGCGCTATTAAAGACTCGAGGGGAGAGATTAATTCATCTTCTATCAGTTCAATAACCAAAAAGCCCAGTATATTATTTTCGAATTTAGCCGGAAAAATACATTTCCTATGGTAATAATGTACTTCTACACTGGGTTTTAGCTTCTCTAACCGCTTTACCTGAGATTCAATATCAACCTCAGTAAGCGTTTCTTCTAAATAAGTAAAAACTATACTTGGTATTTTTTGTGGTGTAAATTGCTTACAAAAAAGTAATGCGTAAGCGTGATTACCTTGAGTAAGGTGCTCAAGAATTTTGTCAAAACACGCATCAAGTGCACATTCGCTTTTTTGATCCAATAAGCGAGCGGTTAACTCATGGCCACACTGAGTCGCTATCGTCATTTTAAGCCTCTCAAATACCCTTGAGATTATAGCTTAGTCTACCCTATACATTTTATGCAGTAACTATACGCATTCAAGTAGCACCATATCGTCCCTATGAAGCACTACATGTGATGATTTACAGCCCAGCTCATCCTCTATTTCTGAGCTGTGACACCCCTTAATGATACTCAACTCGCTGTCTGAAAAGCTGCACAGCCCTTTTGCAATGACGTGACCATGCTGATTCTTAACCATCACCAAATCACCTCGCTTAAACTCACCTTGTGTCGAAATGATCCCTTTAGCTAACAAACTCGCTCCACTGTCAATTAAAGCCTCGCATGCACCTAAGTCAATAATCAATGCACCGCTTGACTTTGGTGCCGATAAGAGCCATTTCTTTCTGCCTTCGACCGGCGCATCGAAACGCACAAAAGTCGTGCTTGGTGCATCATTATTCATTACTTTAGTAATAATATCGACTTCGCTACCTTTCGCTATCACTGTTTCAATCCCAGCTCTTTGTGCAATATCCGCAGCTTGAAGTTTCGTCGCCATACCACCAGTGCCTTGATTGCTCCCTCCACCTCCAGCCAAAGCGCGCAACTTATCGTCCACTTTGCGCACTTCTGCAATTAACTTTGCATCTGGATCATTTCTCGGGTCTGCGGTAAACAGCCCCACTTGATCGGTTAGTAACATTAATTTATTTGCATTGGCCAGTATCGCTACCATCGCCGACAAATTGTCGTTATCGCCCACCGTTATTTCCCGCGTAGAAACCGCATCATTTTCATTAATGATTGGCACGACATTATGATGTAATAATTCATTTAAGGTATCTCGAGCTGTTAAATAGCGTGCTCTATGCTCTACGTCCGCCCGAGTAAGTAACATTTGTGCTACAGGTATGTTGTATAAAGAAAAGAGCGTTTGCCAAGTGTAAATTAGCTGGCCTTGCCCGATGGCAGCTAACATTTGTTTCTCTTTTAATGAGCTGCCACAAGGTTTTGGTAACTGAGCACGACCCGCCGCTACCGCCCCGCTCGATACAAGGATCACCTGATAGCCTTGGCGTTTAAGTTGTACACACTGCCGCACAAGTTCGACCATACGCGGCTTATTTAAGGTTTTCTCACCTGCCGTCAGTACACTTGTGCCCAATTTAATTACAACTATTTCACTTTTCATGCTTCCTCCTGCTCAACAAGCCATCATTTATAACAAAGAGGAAAAACTGTACAAGTAAATTTTGCTCATGTTACTTTTGAGCAGTTGTTAATAATTGCATAAAACCACCATTTTTCGTGCGATTACACGCAGATTGTATACAATCACCAATATAGTCGCGCTAACCTCGCTAAAATGGTATATTTGTTTCTAGAACAGTGATTTATTTAGTTATATTTTATACTAAAATATTTTATGCTTGCGAGTCGGTGAAAATGATTTATCAAATGATCCATATCAAGCCTTGTAACAAAAAGATACGTCATAGTACGCCCCAAGTCTCGGAGGTTTTTTAATGAAGAAACACTCAAAACGTAAGGAGCTAATTATGCTCCCATTATTGTTCGTCGCTATTTTACTTTGCATTGGCGGTCATTTTATTCTGCAACCAAGCTATCAGGACAGTTCTATCGCTGAATATAGCTTAGCAGCACTCCCTTTCATCCTGTTTTCTATTGTTATTATTGCAATAAAAATGGCAATTAAAGCTGAGCAAAAAGACCCGTAAATTACAAAATATGATACCCAAACCAATCTGGCGTCAACGGCTTATTTTTACCGCTGGGTGTTAATTTAATGAAATATTTTTCATCTAATAAATCTATTGCAAAACAATCGTCCACATCATGTAAGTTATCTTTATGGAGGTGACTTGCTCCCACTAATAATTGTGCATAAGCTTGACTTTTTGCCTCTTGAACACTCCTCGCAATAAATAAAGCAAAATCATGCTGCTCAGCAAGATCCGTGGGGTGATACCCTCCCATATTAACAAAGTATAGCTTTTCAGACTGCGAGGTATGCTCGGTTACCAAATTCACTTCATAGCCATTGATGTGCGTAATTTCAGTATAGCTATCAATATGCACCGCATTTTTATCCCCAACCCATTGCGCTTTCAGTTTCGGGTAACATTGTTCAATGTTTTCACCGATAACAAACCGTACATCATGCATTTCAATATGGCACCCGGTAACTCGCCCTCCTAAATACACCATAAACAACTTCATACTACGCCTCCAAAAAAATGCAGTGTGATTTTACACTGCATTTTGTCGATAATACATGACTGCGTTATAGCTGCTTTTTCAAGTAACTAATACCTTGAATAAGCTGATTGTCCTCTTGATTTTCGATAGATTTGGCCGTTCGTGGTGCGTACATATCAGGTAAAACACCGACACCAATTAATGCTTCGCCATTTGTTTGCCTTGCCGACATTCCCGTATAAATATATGAAATACCACCTTGTTGATACCCACCAAACTTATGAGAATAAACAATATCACCATTAATTCCGGCTGTAGGCACACCTAAAATTGGTATATTGGCATCTTGTAAAAACATCAGTGCATGCTCATTCTGACTGATACTTGAACGTGATGATAACGCGACCAAAGGGATATTGACACCTGCACCTTCAGGAGTAATTGTCTGGCGAAAAGTATAATCAAACTTCTCGGTCTGATCTGGCATCATTTGATATCTAAAATCAAGAGTCCCCGATTTTGCCTCGGTAGAGAGTAACCAAGCGAATAGCTGCTTCCAACCTTGAAAACTTGTTGGATAATGGCGGAAGTCAATCACAATGGCCGAAGCCTTTTCAAGAAGGCGCTTCACATCAGGTAAATTATTTACCGTCACATTGTATGCCATTAACTGTGCAACACCATTCTCATGATATCTTACCAACTCACTGTAATGCGGTACGACACCTTGTCCTTTATATGGACCCGTCACTTTATAGTGAACGGTCGCACTGGTTACACCGTACTCTTCACCAGATGATTTTCTAAACACCATATTCACTAAACGTGAATCTGTGTACCGAGTGAGTAGATTCAGCGATTGCTCTTTTTCTGTCAGTCCCGCTTTTAATGTACGGCCTTTGTAATAATCTAACCAATAGTCAATTGTTTGACCGTCTATACTGATCAGTTCATCACCTAGCTCAACTTGTAAGGATAGGAAATCAGTCCGATTAACCACCAACGCCTTTTCATCAATGTAAGACAAGGTAAATGGTAACTTATAGTGTTTAAAAGGCACTATTTCTTCGGGATAATTTATCCATACATGATTGTCGCCTAATAAAGAAAACTGCTCATTCACTTTATACTCAAACTCATTTCTAGCACCAATACATGCATTAAACAGAGGTAAATGAGTTTGTGACCAATTTACATCAACATGCCCAAAGTACGGCCAAAAATGTTGAATTTCTGCCCACATAGAGCTCACTGCAGCCATACATGTTTCAGTACCCGTCATATTCGTTACTAAGTTATAAGGATTTCCTGCTTGATATGCCGTCCCTAATAACGCGCTATCAATGGGTAAATATAAAGGGATATAAATATCTCGACCTTGGTAGGTTGAAGCAAAGTATGTTTGCTGTGTGAAATAAGGGAATTGAGTAAGCTCTTGAAAAGTACCGGTTGTTAAATCTCTAAAATAAATATGATTAGTACTCGCCCCACTTTGAATCCAAACATTCACACTCTCATCATTCTCAACGCTCGGAAGGTATATCACATTCGCTGAACATAAGGTGCAATTGCTTGGATCAACTCTATCCCTTTATCTACTCGCTGCTCGCTTGGCGTGTCACGCAAGACTTTGAAGCTATCACGTAAAAAACTATCCCAGTCAGAATTTGCGACAGCGTTACTCGGATAGAAATACCTAACTTGTTGTGCTAATTCTGAAAAAGCACGTAATTCAGGAACAATCTCTTCATAACCTTGCTCATTTTGCAACAGATGATTTGCTGAAACACTGGGCGTTATAATTGACATAATTGCCAACGCTAAACTTGTACGGGCATACTTTTTATATTTTTCCATTTTAACTGTCCTTATTTATTGTATTACCGGTTCCTATATCTACTACATATTGGTCGATTTATGCAAGTGATCAGCGACGTTTAAAAACTTGCAAGAATGCAATCAATTGAGCCATAAGAAAAATTACGTTAAGGTGGATAAAATAATAAATCACTCATAGGCAAGTGAATGATAAAAAGTTTATTTCTCAGCATAAGCATACTTGGCGCTTCATCCTTTGCATTTGCGCAAACAACCCTTATTCACAACATACAAGGCTATACGCCAACCAATGCGGGTGCCCTCGCACAATTTAGCGTACTGGTATTTAAAGATGGGAAAGTCGTTAAAACAGGCAATGATCTTACGTTAAAACAATTCCCTCAAGCGACCCGAATTGATGGCCACGGCAAAACCCTTCTGCCTGGATTAATCGATGCCCATGGTCATATTATAGGGCTTGGTAACAACTTACTTCGATTAGATATTAGGGGAAGTCGCTCGATTAAAGAAGTCGGAGAAAAGCTCGTAAGCTATGCCAATAGAAACCCAGAAGGTTGGCTCATTGGTCGCGGCTGGGATCAAACTTTATGGCCTAGTGGCAAGTTTCCTACCGCTGCGCAGCTAGATAAATATATATCAAACAGACCTGTGGTGTTAACCCGAGTTGACGGGCATGCAACTTGGGCCAATTCACAAGCGATGAAACTGGCTAAAATAGAAGCTCATACCCAAGCACCAAAAGGTGGCGAGATAATCAGAGGTGCCGACGGGTTACCAACGGGGGTATTTATCGATAAAGCAGAGAACTTGGTTAATCAGCACATTCCCGCGACTTTGCCTACGCAAAGAAAGCGCGCCTTAGAAGTGGCTGGTAAACATTTGCTCAGCTTAGGGATCACTTCAACTCATGACGCCGGTATCGACTACAATACATGGTTGTTATACCAAGACTATGCGAAACAAAAAAAACTGCCTCTGCGTATTTATGCAATGCTTGGCGCAAATGATGACAAGTTAGAAAGCATGTTAAAACACGGCGTTATAAAAGACACGCAAGACTTTTTGTCTATTCGTAGTGTTAAAATATATGCGGATGGCGCTTTGGGTAGTCGAGGTGCAGCACTTATCAAGGATTACCATGACCGTAAAAACTATCAAGGTTTAATGCTCGAAACTCAACCAAAATTAGAAGCTTTACTTATACAGAGCTTCAAACATGGGTTCAGTGCTCACACCCATGCAATTGGTGATAGAGCAAACCGTATTGTACTAGATGCGTATGAAAACACCTTCAAATCAGTTGGGGGAAAGCTGCTTAGAAACCGCATTGAGCACGCCCAAGTTGTTCACCCGCAAGATATACCACGCTTTAAATCGTTGGCCATTATTCCATCTATGCAGCCCGTTCATGCCACATCGGATATGAATATGGCGCAATTGCGTTTAAGCGATGCACAGCTGCAAGGGGCGTATGCGTGGCAAACATTTATCAAACAAGGCAGTAAAGTAGCATTTGGATCAGACTTCCCCGTTGAGCTAGCCAACCCCTTCCATGGCTTATATGCGGCTATAACAAGAATGTCTCGGGCGCAAAAACCTAAAGGTGGCTGGCGAGTCAATGAGGCAGTAACCAGAGCACAGGCCTTGCGCGCTTTTACACTTGATGCGGCTTATAGTGAATTTAGAGAATATAAAACCGGTAGTTTAGAACAAGGAAAATGGGCAGATTTCATTTTAATTGATAAAGACTTTATGAATATTGACCAGCATGAAATAGATGATATTCAAGTTGAACAAACTTGGATCGCTGGGAAGTTAAAATACCAAGGTTAGTTGCTATATTATTAACTGCACGGTACTAGGGGTTGTTGATCTATCAGGTTCATTTTTGCAGCAGTTTGATTGGATTTTATACAAGGCAGAGGTTGCGTAGCATGGTTACTCCATGTGAGTCAGCCGATAACATAGTAGAAAAGCCAATCAAGCGCTGCCTACTGGTTCTTTTGAGCGCCCTTTTCTCTTTGTTGCTTAATATTCGCTTAGATCACTAAGCCACACATTAAGCGCCTCGATAAAAGCACGCTCAAAGCGAACAAAAATAGAACAGCAAAGATCAACAACCCCTAATCAGTACGGTGCAGTTTTATTAAATGGTAACTGTTTACAAGCGCTAATAGTGCGTTAGTAAACGCCACAGGCCAAGCTTCTATCATGACTCCATAGATAGCAAAACATATACACCCTGTTAAATTAAACCACCGTAATTTAACGACATTGCTCATCATCAGTGAAATTACCAAAAAAACTGAGGCAATATAGCCTAAATATTCCCAAGTCATTTGTTCTCTCCCATTAGTTGAGTTAGCATAGTCAGCTGTACAAAATTATTGCTGGTGTGATTAAGCCTAGAATAAAAAAACTAACTCACAAACCCCTTATAGAATTAGGACTAAGTAAGCTCTAACACGGGAACGGGGGCATTTGCATTTTAGCAAACCGCTGGTGTGAGTTAGCGAGAAATCAAGGACTTCATGCTATCGTTATTTATCACCAATAAATAGGACAATTGTCCGAAGAGCCATCTAGATGTTTCAATATCATTTTTCCACCGATCTTGTAGAACAATTATTAAAGTTCGCGGGTAACGGATTTTTACATAGTAAAAAAGACGTATTAATTCATCAAGATGAGCCACTAAGCAAGTTAATCTTAGTACGCAGTGGTACTGTATCATTCAGCTATGATGTGGGTAACGGTCGTCGTCTCCTACTCGGACAATTAGATTGTAATAACACCCTCATTGGTGAAATTGAAGCACTCAATCAACACCCTTGTATTTATACAGTCACTTGCCTTAGCGAGGTGAAGTACAACCTGATTGAGTTAAAGCATTGGCGCCAGCTATTGTTAGATCAACCCCAGTTGAGCTTATACACAGCACAGTCTATTGCCGCAAAATTCACCGAAAACCAAAAAATCAACCTAGATAAATTGCTGCTCCCACTCAGCTATAACATTGCTAATGACTGTTTATTGCGTGCCGAAAACAACCATCCAACCATGCTGCGAGCTTACCCAACGGTCAATGCTGAAGCCGAACGTTTTGCGACAACGGAGCGAGCTTATCGACGCGTGGTGTCTGAACTGGTTGAAAAAGGATTAATAGTACGTACCAGTGATGGCTTAAAGCCTGTAGATATCACTTTACTTGAAGAGTTCGTTGACAGCTTCTCCCAAATTTAAGTTCAGTGTACAAAACGGCATGTTTTGTACACATTTGTCATACTTTATTTAAAAAGGTCCTGAATTTTAGCTAAATCAGATTTACCCGCAATAATCTCATCTGGGGTTAATCCAGATAATTCATGCGGGAACACCAGCCATTCATCTGACTCATGAATGTAATAGTCTGGCTTCATGGGCACTTTGGTATTTTTCGGCTTATAGTACGGGCACGCAACTCGGATATCTCTTGGTAAGTTTAAGCGCATCAGCTCGCTGAGCTTCTCTTTTAACGCAAATATACTGCGACCTGAATCAAATACATCGTCAACAATCAGCAATGAATCTCCGGCATCCGCATTTTCTATTATATAGTGTAAGCCATGCACTTTGATTTCTTTTGACTGCTTACCTATTCCATAATATGACGATGTACGCACAGCGATATGATCTGTTTCAATGCCTTTATAATCATAATACTCTTGCACAGCAATACCAATTGGAGCGCCGCCACGCCAAATACCAATGATGAAATCTGGGCGAAACCCATCTTCATACACTTGTGCTGCAACACGAAAAGAATCTTCTAACAATTGTTGTGCGGTAATATAGCACTTATCTGACATACCAAACCCCGTGGAACTATGCGAATTAATCGCCAATTTAGATAAGCTAGTTTTACAACATTGAAGTTAACACATCACTTCGCTGAGAAAACTGGCATAAGTTATAACCGGTAATTTTAGCGCAGATAAATAAAAAATGCTTTAGCTTCTGATAATCGGTTGAACTATATCAAGAATATAGAAAAATAATGGGGGAAATATCAAGACTTCATTGAACACCGAAGTCTTGATTAATCAAAAGATATTCGTTAGATGCCTTCAACCATTAAACGTGTATCTGGTAAATATGATAGATGAGGAATAGCCAAATCAGGGCGTTCCATACGACTCACGGCATTCAATGCAGCCGCAATTGCCCCCTCTTGCCAACCAGGCAGTGATGACAGCTGATCACCAATAACGAAGAAGTTTGGTGCACTTTTACCTGCAGCTGAATTAATTCCACTCCCTTGCGTCAATGCATTGAAGTGTGTAACAGCCTGTTCACCCACCACATGCCATTGTGCCCAGCCCCCTTTAATATATGGCATATTTTGCCACGCAATGGCTACACCGTGCTCCAAGCCATGCCCAAAGGCATCTCCGAATAGTGTCGCACCAGCCTTTGCTTTGTCCAAGCGCTCTTGAACCGACAAACAACCCCAATCAAATGCAACCTTTGAAAAGTTGTAAGCACCAGTCAACACCCCTTTTTGATCATGATAGGCAGTTGATGGATACCAAATTTGTGTTATTTCATCATTTGTCCATGAAATCCCGCCAAAAATAGGGACCACACCGACTTCAGAGTCGGGTACCGTCAATATATCTTCATTACTAATATTATCGTGACGAACTTCAACACTCGAACCTTGCCATAGCGACCTATCTGCTTGCCACCCTACTTTGGTTGTGCAGGCCAAAAACTTCGCAGTGTACCCTTGGGTTGGCACATTAAATTGTGATTGATAAACCGCATGCAATGCCTGTTTGAAACTTTTATCTAATCCAGTCTCAGTATCTAAACTTTGTAAGTCGTCATCCAGAATCTTGCTCAAAAATGGCATGGCCATGTTGCTAAAACAATAATCAGCATAAATGTGCTCAACCGCTTCAGTGCCCATTTTACTTACTGATATATCAAACTGTTGCCGGCTCTCATCCCATTGAATACATTTTACAGGACTATTTAACTGAATATTGCCCCCTAAACGGCTCACTTCTCGTGCAAAAGCATGTTGCACTTGATCCATACCTCCAACAGGCTGAAATAGCGTGTTTTGCCATAAAAAGTCAGCAGGTTGATAAAATTTAGTTTCTGCCCAAAAATTTGATTCAAGCAGCGAGTCAAAACTTAACGGCTCTGCGGTTCGACCGGCCTCGACGCCCGGCAATACTGTATAACCGGCTCGAGAACGCCCATTTTCCATGCCATTCTCTCCTGCCGTTACTTGATACTTGCCTTTATACTCACCAGATGGCACCAACTCCCCAAACGAAATCATCAGATCTTGTAGCTGCCCAGCACGTTCATCCACTTTTTCGGCGGCAACACCACATTCTGTCGCTTTAATTAAACTATGAGCATTTTCATAAACCATCTGGGCCAACCAGCCGCGTGTATTATGATCTAAGCGCCTATATACCAATGGCAAACCTGCAAAACTATCTTTCATCTGTACTAAATTTGATTCACTATTCATTACATACACTTCAACATCGACGCCAAACTCTTTCAAATACGAAAGTAGACGTTTATGGCCTGATGGAATACGGCCTGGACCTGCATTTAAATACGGGCGGCTGTCGCCTTTTGGTTGTTCAAAATGGACCATTTGTGTTTGACCTGGGGTGGAATTAAACAAGTCGCTATTTACATCTTCTGTCAACGTATCGCCAGTACGTAAACTTAAACAGCGTCCACCGGTGCGATTTTGTGCTTCGAGCACCACCACATTCATCCCTGTTTTTTGCGCTAATAACTCATATGCCGTCGTTAGCCCCGATACCCCAGCGCCTATTATCACAGCAGTTTTGCCTTGATACTTATGTGCCGAGAGTTTTACAGGGCCAGGCGTTAATTTTAATTGCAGGTTAGTAGCGTCATCTAACGCAGCGTGCGCTTTAGCTTGGGGGTTGTTTTGATGAAATTGTGCTCTAGATTGATGTTCTGCCATTGGTTTGCTCCTTTAAAAACAATGTGGCGAGATGCACCAATGCTGCGGTTGTAACATCGTGCATCCTAGCTATAAAAACGAATCAAGTCGTCTTACAAGATAGTTCACAATGCCGACAATGCGTATTACAGAGAATTACAGTCTACTTGCCCTGAGTAAAATGTTTCAGTGCGGTTTCTTCTGGATATTGCCGCGCTGAACTCACAAGCAATTATTTTTGCGTATCCATTGCCCAAAGTTTAGGTTATTTAACTAAAAACGGCCCATCACTATGGGCCGTTTTTATAGTCAAATAAATTAAGTACTATGAGGCTGTCCCATCATTTTCTTCCTCTAAACCTCCCTTATTTTCTAAGCTAGGGATTTCTATTTCAAATTCATCCACTCGCTGCAACCCTCGAGGTAACTTATTTCCACGTCTTCCACGTTCACCGTAATAATGCTCTAAATCACTCGGCTTCAATGTCAATTTGCGCTTTCCTGCATGTAAAGTGACTGCACAACCTTCAGGTACACATGCTAAAACCTTCACAAACTCTTCTCGGGCCTGTACTTTTGCACTTGGTATTGAAATGATCTTATTTCCTTTACCTTTGGCCAGCTTAGGTAAGTCACGTAGTGGGAACAACAACATTCGACCTTCATTTGAAATGGCCATACACATATCGGAAGCAACATCATGCACTTCAATTGGGGCAATTAACTCAGCACCTTTTGGCACACTCACAAGGGCTTTGCCGTTTTTATTTTTACTGATCAAATCACTAAATTCAGTAATAAAGCCATAACCACCATCCGTTGCCATCAAGAGCAAGGTATTTTCTTCGCCCATGAGAACATGTTCAAAATTACATCCTGATGCCAGATTAAAACGACCTGTCATCGGCTCACCTTGGCTACGCGCAGAGGGTAAACTGTGAGCATCTGTCGCAAATGCGCGACCTGATGTATCTAAAAAAACGGCTGGTTGATTGCTTTTTCCTTTCGCAGCGCCTTTATACGCATCACCAGAACGGTAACTTAGCCCTTGCGCATCAATATCATGACCTTTGGCAACTCGTGCCCACCCTTTTTCAGATAAAACCACTGTCACGGCTTCTGATGGAATTAAATCCTTTTCACTGAGCGCTTTAGATTCCCCACGTTCGATGACTGGAGAACGACGCTCATCTCCATACAATTCAGCAGCCTCTTGGATTTCCTTTTTCATTAAAGTTGACATACGGCGTTCAGAGCCTAGCGTCAATTCAAGTTTTTCTCGCTCTATAGATAACTCATCTTGCTCACCACGAATCTTTACTTCTTCTAGCTTGGCCAAATGACGTAATTTAAGATCGAGTATAGCCTCAGCTTGACGATCCGATAACGCAAATCGCGACATCAGTTCTACTTTTGGTTTTTCCTCGGTACGAATGATTTCAATTACTTCATCGATATTCAAAAATGCGGTCATTAAGCCTTCTAAAATATGTAGTCGAGCTAAAACCTTATCTAATCGGTGCTGTAAACGACGCCTTACCGTATCACGACGGAAAATCAACCACTCAGATAAAATCTGACGTAAGTCCTTGACCTGTGGGCGACCATCAAGCCCAATCATATTCAAGTTAACACGATAACTTTTCTCAAGATCCGTAGTCGCAAACAAGTGTGCCATTAAGGGTTCAAATTTGATCCTGTTTGAACGGGGTACAATGACGATGCGTGTTGGATTTTCATGATCAGATTCATCACGTAAATCAGCCACCATAGGCAGTTTTTTCGCCGTCATTTGCGCTGCTATTTGCTCTAAAACTTTACCACCCGAACATTGGTGAGGTAATGCAGTAATGACGATTTCACCTTGCTCTTCAGTGTACACTGCACGCATTTTTATCGAGCCACGGCCCGTTGTATAAATCTTTTTGATATCGGCTTTCGGTGTAATAATTTCTGCATCTGTTGGGTAATCGGGCGCGTGTACCACATCTAATAATTCATCTAACGTCGTTTTAGGTTTATCTAACAATAAACAACTTGCAGCTGCGAGTTCTTTTACATTATGCGGTGGAATATCTGTTGCCATACCAACCGCGATACCCGTCACCCCATTTAACAAAATATGCGGTAACCGTGCTGGTAGTACCTTAGGCTCATCCATTGTACCGTCAAAGTTTGGTGTCCAATCAACAGTCCCCTGCCCAAGCTCTTTTAATAAAACTTCTGCAAATTTAGAGAGTTTAGCTTCGGTGTAACGCATTGCCGCAAATGACTTAGGATCGTCAGCAGCCCCCCAGTTACCTTGCCCATCTACGAGCGGGTAACGATAAGAAAAAGGTTGCGCCATTAAAACCATGGCTTCATAACATGCACTATCCCCGTGAGGATGATACTTACCCAATACGTCACCAACCGTACGCGCAGACTTTTTATATTTCGCCGACGCCGAAAGGCCAAGCTCGCTCATTGCATAAATTATACGTCGCTGTACAGGTTTCAATCCATCGCCAATATGTGGCAATGCGCGGTCCATGATCACGTACATGGAGTAGTTAAGGTAAGCGTCTTCAGTAAAACGCCCCATAGTCTGTTGTTCAATGCCTTGTAACGACAAGGCTTGAGGATCAGTCATGTAACACCCTATTTATTGTTATAGCGAATACGGTAAATCGCATTCGCATAATCATCCGATACCAACAAAGTACCATCTGCCAATTCAGCAAATGCAACCGGACGACCTAAGGTTTGCTCTTTAGATAAAAAACCACTTACCAGCGGCTCATAAGCGGTGACTTCACCGCCTTTAATTGTCGCCATCATCACACGATAGCCAACTTTTTTGCTACGATTCCACGAACCATGTTCTGCAACAAGTAAAGTGTTATGCCGCTCTTCAGGAAAGTGTGTACCGCGATAAAAGTGCAACCCTAACGGCGCTACATGTGCTTGCAATGCAAGTTTTGGCGCGCTAAAGTGCTGAAAATCCATTAAAGTTTTGTTTTTTGCATACTCAGGATCAAGTACACTGCCACCATGAACGAATGGAAAACCAAAATGCTCTTGTGGCTTACTCACTCGATTGATTTCATCGGGGGGTATATCATCTCCCATCATGTCTCGGCCATTGTCGCTAAACCACAAATTGCCCGTTTTTGGATTTGTATCAAAGCCCACTGAATTTCGAACACCTTGGGCAACCGTGGTCAGTTTCTTGGTGGTTAAATTCAGAGAAAAAATTCGACCAAATTTGGGGTTTTCCTCACAAATATTACACGCCACACCAACCGGAATAAGCAATTCACCGTTATTGGCAAAACGAATAAACTTCCAGCCATGGTGCCGTTTGTCTGGCAAATCGTCAAACACCACATCATAATCAAACGACTTCGCTTGGCGCTTTAATTGCAGATCAATATCAGAGAAGCGAATAACTCGACTAACCTCAGCAACAAATAAATTGCCATTTTTCATTGCCAATCCAGATGGCATATTTAGCTTTTCAGCTAAAACAATTTTACGATCTGCTATGCCATCTTTGTTATCATCAATTAATGCATGCACTTTGCCTGCTTTTCTCGAGCCGACATACACGATACCATTAGCTGACACAGCCATTTGCCTAGCGTTATCAACACCTTGTGCGAAGTAACTAATTTCATAACCACTCGGCAGTGACAAATTATCTAATATTTGTGCAGAACTTAAAGGTGCTAAAAGACAGCTTAGCAGTATCAATATGTGTTTCATATAACCACCTTAAGCGTCAAACTCGGCTTTATCGCCATGATTTTCTAACCAAACTTTACGATCCCCTGAGCGCTTTTTAGCCAACAACATATCCATCATTTCCATCGTGTGCTCTGGTTCATCCAGTGTCAATTGCACCAAACGACGGGTATTAGGATCCATGGTGGTTTCTCGTAGTTGAAGCGGGTTCATTTCACCTAATCCTTTAAATCGCTGAACATTCACTTTGCCACGTTTTTTCTCTGCCTCAATCCGCGCTAATACGCCTTTTTTCTCATCTTCATCTAATGCATAAAATACATCTTTACCGACATCAATTCGAAATAATGGCGGCATAGCAACGTATACATGCCCTTTATTAACTAGGTTTTGAAAATGACGTACAAACAATGCACATAACAAAGTCGCGATGTGCAATCCATCAGAGTCAGCATCCGCGAGAATACATATTTTGCCATATCGCAGACCAGATAAATCATCTGAGTCCGGGTCTATGCCCAAGGCAACCGAAATATCGTGTACTTCTTGAGATGCCAATATTTGGCCTGACTCCACTTCCCATGTATTTAAAATTTTACCTCGAAGTGGCATTATCGCTTGAAATTCACGATCTCTGGCTTGCTTTGCTGAGCCACCAGCAGAGTCACCTTCCACTAAAAATAATTCTGAACGCTCTGTTTCTGTCCCTGAACAATCTGTCAACTTGCCTGGTAGGGCAGGCCCTGACGTAACTTTTTTACGAACCACCTTTTTCGCGGCACGCATACGTTTTTGCGCGTTGCTAATACACAATTCAGCAAGTAATTCGGCCGTATCAGTATGCTCATTTAGCCATAAGCTAAACGCGTCTTTCACAATACCCGAAATAAATGTGGCGCAAGAACGTGACGACAGTTTTTCTTTTGTTTGCCCCGCAAATTGTGGATCTTGCATTTTTGCAGACAACACATAGCTACACCTATCCCAAATATCATCAGGTGTTAATTTAACCCCTCTTGGCAACAAGTTTCGAAACTCACAAAACTCGCGCATTGCTTCAAGTAACCCTTGACGCAAACCATTGACATGTGTGCCACCTTGAGCTGTAGGGATCAAGTTCACATAACTCTCTGTGATCGACTCCCCCCCCTCAGGTAACCAATGCAATGCCCATTCGACCCCTTCTGTTGAACCACTAAAATTCCCTATAAAAGGGCTTTTCGGTAAAACTTCAAAGCCTGCGGCACTGTCTTTTAAGTAATCTTCTAGGCCTGCTTCATAGTGCCACTCTTGTGTCTCTTTGGTTTGTTTATTAATAAAACGAATTTTTAAACCTGGACACAATACCGCTTTTGCTTTGAGGATATGATTAAGCTTGGATAACGAGAAATTTGCTGAATCGAAATAACTGGCGTCGGGCCAAAAGTGCACCGAGGTACCCGTATTACGTTTCCCGACAGTACCTGTCACTTCTAAATCTTGTACTTTGTCACCACTTTCGAATGCCATTTCATGTACTTGACCTTCTCTTTTTACGGTAATTTGTACACGCGTCGATAAAGCATTCACAACGGAAATACCCACGCCATGCAGACCGCCTGAAAACTGGTAGTTTTTATTTGAAAATTTACCACCAGCATGCAATTTGGTTAAAATTAACTCAACCCCAGGTAAACCTTCTTCTGAATGAATATCAACCGGCATACCACGACCATCGTCACACACTTCTAAAGAGTTATCTTCATGTAAAATAACATCTATTTTTGTCGCATGACCCGCAAGAGCTTCATCAACACTGTTATCGATAACCTCCTGTCCCAAATGGTTTGGTCGAGTAGTATCCGTATACATCCCAGGTCGGCGTTTAACTGGCTCTAAACCATTTAAAACCTCAATCGCTTCTGCGTTATAGTTTTGCTCGCTCATAAATGGATTCTTTTTATTAAATTCGTTCAGTTTTATGTGATTTCTAAAAAATTGACTATGGTGTAAAAATAGCGCTGAAAAGCCATAAAGCTATGATCTCCAGCAAACTCGATACGTTGTTCACATGCCATAAAATACCGCACAGCTTGCTGATAAGGTAATACTTCATCTCCCATTTGCTGCAACAACATCACCAACTGAGGGTGCACTAACGTTGCGTAATGTAGTTGCTTTAAAGCCTCTACATGGTCTAACGTTAATTCATAATGTACCTTTTGGTAGGGATTATACTGTGCTCCTAAATAATCCGCTAATAAATCAAAAGGTTTAACCGCTGGATTAATCACAACTGCTTTTAAACCATACAATTGTGATAAATATATCGCATAATATCCGCCTAAAGAACTGCCTATTAGTACCGTATCTGGTTCAATTAATGCAACTAGCTGTGATATGGCTATACGTGGGTCAAAGCTCAACCTAGGTGTTAAATACTCACACGAATACCCTTGCGACGCAAACCACTCACCGAATTGCAGGGCTTTAAATGATAATTCTGAACTATTAAAGCCATGAATGTAGATTACTCGTCGAGCCATATCACCTCAGAATCAAACCCATTGATACCAAAATTAATAATACGTAACGCAGGACCACGGTCTTGCTGCTGCCACTGAGATGTGCCTTTGGTAAACTGTATTGAAGTCGCTGGGGTTGCCATAACATGCATTGTTCGATAGGTGCTTTGGTAATCATTATGAACATGTCCATGCACAAGTCTTACCGCTTTATTACTATTGACGAGACAATTAAGTAACGCTGGACCATTTTCCAAAATATGCTTATCTAAATAGCCATTAATAGGCACGGGGTGATGATGACTAAATGCTAAAACTTGTTCTGAACTGCACAATAACATCTGATGCAACTCAAATAGATGCTGCTGTTCACACCATCCAGCCGGTGTCTCACCTTTTGAGTTAATTAAAAAAATATCCGCACCATTTAACCTGAGGTGTTTATTTGAATGAATTTGACCAAGGCTAATTTGCTCTAACTCAGTTAATTCATCATGATTGCCTGGCAGCCAGAATACGGGGCAATCTAATTCAGAGACTCGCACTAGCTCTGCAAACAATTGGTAAGATTCAACACTATGATCTTGGGTCAAATCACCACCAAAAATCACGGCATCAAGGTGGCATGTGGCCATATACGACAACGTACGCTTAAAATTATCGGCAGTATTAACCGTAAAATACGTCCCCATTTCATCACAGAACAAATGACTATCTGTGATATGTGCCAACTTTATACTCGATTTATCAAAGTGATACGGGTGCCTAAACCATGCCATTGTTTACATCCCAGTTTAATGGCACTCTGCCACTTTCCAAACAAGCCATCAACCAATCAGCCAAAAAAGCATTCAGTTGATACTTCTCATCTTTTTGATGCATGCTCGGGTTAGGGTAACCATATGATGGTTTAATACGTTGATGAAAATCATGATGAATAACTTCAGCAACCTTCGCATCATGATACAAACGCACTGATAACTGAAACTCAGGCAAGAAGTCACTGATACTAACCGTTTGTCGAATAGTAATGTCTGTGGTGTATTTGGCGCACCCGTCCACAACTATGTCATAGTGCGCATTTGCAAGTTCAATCGTACGTTGAGCACCGGGCTCCTCCGGTGGTAGTACTTTCAAAACACGCAAGTAATTACGCTCACATAATGTAATGTATTTAGGTAAGGATTGAATATATCCTTGCCTAGTTGCTACTTCACTCAAAGTCAAACCTCAACTTTTTACAGCTACTTCACTTAAGACTTTCGCCCTATTTAATGCTAACCATTGTAGACTAATCACTGTTGCAGCGTTATCAATTTCGCCAGTATTTAATCTGGCAAGTGCATCGTCATAAGGAAGTACATGAGTTTTAATGTCTTCCCCTTCACTTTCTAATCCATAGATACCACCAGCTTGTGATAAATCCGTTTCAGCTAGATATAAATAAATCCGTTCTGTCGTGCCCCCTGGGCTTGATAAATAAGAAGTCATAAAGTGCAACTTGTCTAAAGTTAACCCCGCTTCCTCTTGGGCTTCCTTACGCGCAACATGTTTGTAATCTGTTGACCCCTCAGCCATACCGGCAATGCATTCCAATAACCAAGGTGAAGACTTCGTGGCCATTGCGCCAATACGTATTTGCTCAATTAAAAGCACAGTGTCAGTTTTTGGATCATAAGGCAGAACCGCAACCGCATGTCCTCGCTCTAAAATCTCGCGCCGAACAGTCTTTGAAACTCCACCAACAAATAAGGCATGTTTAAAATAATACGCCTGAATTTTAAAAAAACCTTCATAAACACTATGGATTGACTCCACTTCTACATGCTGGTTATCAAATTCATTAATAGTGTTCATTTTATTTCCTGTTTAATTCAAATTTGGGGTTTAAAAATTAACCATAAGGCCCAATATGCTAAAACTATCGTGCGAGGCTTAGTAAACCAATTTGAGCCTTATATATTCTGTTACACTTGTTGGCTTTGATTTACGTATTAAGTTTATCGTTTCTAAAAAAAACAGGGTAACATGCTTCCAGTATAAAAAATTGTCTAAGGACTGAGCGAAAATGAAAAAAAGCTTACTATCTCTTTTTGTTGGTTTATCTTGTGCATTAACCAGCAACCTAACGTACGCAGAAGATTTATTGCAAGTATACGACATTGCGACTGCAAATGATCCAATCGTACTTAAAGCTAAAGCACAAGCTGATGCACAAAAGTTTGCACAAGACAGTGCATTAGGTGCTTTGTTACCACAACTAGGTTTTGAAGCTGGATATCAGCAAGTCGACTCTGATGGGTACGGTCAGCAAAATGATCTGAGCGGATATACTCTAGGTAGTGGCTTTACTGATACTTTTAGCAGAACTCTATCACTACAACAAACAATTTTTGATATGTCCATCTGGGAATCTCTAAGCATCGCTGAAAAACAAGCTATGCAAGCGAGTACCCAATACGAACTGGCTCAACAAGATTTAGTTGTCCGCATAGCACAAGGTTATTTTGATGTTTTAAGTGCACTCGATAATTTGGAGTTTGTACAAGCCGAAAAGCGGGCTATTGAGCGTCAATTAGAGCAAACAAAGCAACGCTATGAAGTTGGTTTAACAGCAATTACCGACGTGCACGAGGCACAAGCACAGTTTGACAGAGCTGTCGCAAATGAAATTGTCGCAAAAAATGATGTTGAAACTGCCCGAGAATCACTGCGTACCATTACGGGTAAATACCACAGTAAACTTGATTCCCTCAATACCGACACATTTTCAACTGTATCTCCGAGTAGAAAAGCAACTGACTTTGTTAATATAGCAAAAGATAAAAACCTATCTCTTGCGATATCTAAAGCAAGTTTGGAAATAGCTGAAGATCAAATTAAACAAGCTCAAGCAGGACACTACCCGACACTCTCACTCAATGCGAGTTACGGTGACTCTCTGGCTGACAGCAATGGCGCATTACATAAACCTCGTGAAGATCAAACCACGGTTGGTGTAACATTTAATGTACCTATTTACTCTGGTGGTCGTACTCAAGCTGCAACTGATCAAGCTCGAGCGCTGTATGTTGGCGCAAGTGAAGATCTAGAAGCCAGCATGAGAGAAGTTACCCGTTCTGTGATCACATCATACAACCAAGTGATGTCTAACGTGGCAACATATCGCGCGCTAGAGCAAGCCGTCGTTTCAGCCGAAAGTGCATTACAGGCAACAGAAGCTGGCTTTGAAGTGGGAACTCGTACTATTGTTGATGTTTTAGTGAGCACGCAGAATTTATATAACGCGAAAAAGAATCTGGCTAATTTACGTTATCAATATGTACTTTCATCACTGAAACTAAAGCAAGCTGCCGGAACGCTTTCTCGTACAGATTTAGAAGCAATTAACAAAGGTTTGAAGCAAGGTTAATTTGCAATAGTTTCTAATACATAAATCGTATATTTATTAAGCCGGCCTAGCCGGCTTTTGTATTTTCCGGCACATATAGATAAACTACCCTCATCATATCAGCAAGAGAACATACTTGTGGTCAAAAACCCCGCTTTAAAATTGGCATTCTTTGCGCCTAGATATTGGTTAACATGGTTAGGCGTATGTTTTATGTATGTCATTTCTTGGTTGCCACAATCAACGCAATTTTTACTTGGTAAAGGGTTAGGCCGACTAGTACATCGATTTCTTAAAAAGCGTCGTCATATCGCTGAAGTGAATGTAAAGTTATGCTTTCCTAATTTGTCTGCTGCTCAGCAAGCAGCCATGGTCCGTACCAACATGGAAAATACCGGATTGGCTACTTTGGAAACAGGTATGGCTTGGTGGTGGCCACAGTGGCGTATAAATCGCGTCATTGGCTCTATATCTGGTATAGAACACATTGAAGCAGTACAGCACAGCGGAAAAGGGGTGTTATTACTTGTGCCTCATATGCTTCACCTTGAAATGCTTGGGCGCATCTTAGGTGTAAAACAACGAGGTGTTGGATTTTATCGCCCTCATAATAACGCGCTCATGGAGTTCTTTATGACCAAAGGGCGATTACGGTCAAATGAGTTTTTAATTGGCAAGCGAGATGTAAAGGGCCTGCTACAAGCTTTGAAAAACAAAAAGCTCTGTTATTACTTACCTGATCAAGACTATGGACGCAACCGCTGCGAATTTGCCCCTTTTTTTAAGGTTGCTGATGCAGCAAACACCACAGGAACCTTGCTTTTTGCTAGCAGTAAACATTGTGAAACGCTCAGCTTAAGTGGCACTAGGGATGCAAAAGGAAAATATCATTTAACCATTCTCCCAGCGCTTGAGCACTTTCCAAGTGATAACGCTAATAACGATATCATCAGGGTTAACACTCGAATGGAAGAAGCTATTATGCATGCCCCAGAACAATACATGTGGTTACACCGACGTTTTAAAACGCGCGCTGACAAAGACGCACCATCATATTACTAAATGTTGAGCATTTGAAATCATGGCAAAAAAAAATAAAACACTTTCATCCGTTCTTTTTTGGGTAAAGCACCTATCGCTTGCCATTATCTTGATTTGGGCTGCATATTATTTTTTATACGGTGCACTACCAAAAATGGACATGAGGCAATCCACCAATGCCGCTGCTCAAGGGTTATCACAATTTTATGAGAGCTTTAAGAATCGGGTTAATGAGCGAGATACTGAACGAGAGCAGTTTGTGATCGAAATTGGTAAGCCTACTTTTCCACTTGATGACGCACTGGCTCAGCGTGGTTTAGTCGTAAAGCCTTCAAACCAACGTTGGACTGGCGAAGTTGCACCACGTCGATTTGAGATGGGAAACACACTCAAAGGTGCACTTGCTGCCTATGCAAAAAAAGAAGACATTGAATTATTTTGGTATCTCGAACGTGACTATGTAGTAAAGCAGAATTTTAGAGTCGATACAAACTTTGTATCAACACTCTATCAGGTTGGACGAGCCATTAATGATGACTTTGAATACGAAGTGTATACTTTTTTTTGCCACCGTCAACGAGCTGCAGTGATCACTAAAAAACCCTCTCAATTTGTGAGAGAGAACTGCCGTAAACTCACCAATTAATCTTAAAATGCCCATAAACTAACTTATGGGCTGAGTACCATTTCAACCAGCATTTAAGGGATCTGACAGTTGGAACAAAGTGGGATCCACACGCGCTCTTCACGACAAGAACCCGGTACTTTTTGACGCACTGCATCTTGACGAGTCTGATGTGATTGAGATTCTAAATTAAGCCATACTGATGTAAATGTTGGGGTCATTTTACATACTCTCACATACTTTTGGTTTGGATAAACACCTTGATATTCCCAATTACATGTCTCTTTATCGACCCACTGAGAGCTATTTATACCACTACTACAAGAAACATGACCATTGAGAATGCTAGAACTTCTAAAGTACTTCTGACTCTCCCAGCCCCCGTAACTACAAGATGTAAAGTCTACATCTTTGTACACTGTTTCGTAATCACAAACAGTTTTATATTCCCAGTACCCTCGGGCCTCTGCCGCTGTACTCATAATACCCAACGCAACCCCTAATACTAACGCTGCTTTTTTTATCATTGTATTTCCCTTAATTATTTTATTTTTATGAAATTAATTTGAACCATTTACCACATAAAATGAAGTGGTTTGCACCTATGCCCGTTCTCTATAAACAAAAGTTTGAGTGATATGTACCTTTTTCAACTCATCATTATTTACATGAACTCACCACGGTCACTGTATGTTGTAAAGTATCAGTATGTTTACTGACACCGTTACTGTTTCGCCACATGCTTTATTTATATTCCTTTAAAATTCGTTAATTCGTCCATGACCATATCCGTCTGGGCTTAAGTAAACTTTAAGGGATAGAGGGAGAATCAAACAACTTATGAATACTTATAAATTATTCATAACAAAAAAGGGTAAACTGCTGTTTTTTAAATAATTTATTATAAAATCAACAAAAAAAATCACCTTCTACAAGCTGATTTATACGAAATATCTCAATTCTCAGCCAAACACGTTTGACTTTTTATTGTTATAAAAACAATAGATATTCAAGAGTATCATTCACCAATATGTGAAGAGTAACAGGCTGGATTTAGTATGGGCGGTATACTGTGGTAAAGGTACAATGCGACAGGACATCTAGGGACTGTTGTTTTTTATCATTGGGCAACTCAGCTTAAGAGGTATCCATAGTGAATACCCAACTGCGCTTTCAGCCAAGTGTGTTTGAACTTCCAATCACTGCAAGAAAGGTAACATAGGTGCTGTAAAAACTCCTATGCTATGACGATATAAGAACCCGGATAAGCTTTTAGTACAGTTTCAACGATCAATGACAATACCTTGCATCTTATTTTATAACCACTTTTCAAATATGCCGCGCACACCATTTGCAAGCAGCTTGAAGGTATTATTCATTTCAATACATCGTCCTTGCTGGTCTAAACTTTGCTGATGATAACTGTCTCGATATAAACAATACGCATCTATTAATAGCTGCTTTTCCTCTTGGCAGAGAATACCGCCTCGTTCTGCACATTCAAAAATACGAATATTATCAGTGTAACGTGTTAGTTCAGGTGACTGATGAGCATAATTTAGCACTAAGTATTGCGCAACAAACTCAATATCAGTCATACCTCCATGACCTTGCTTTAAGTCAAATTGAGACTCTGAATCTTGAGACAAATGCCGACGCATTTTCTCTCGCATTTGCGACACATCTTGTTGTAATTTTTCCTTATCACGACGTTGCCTCAAAATACTATTTCTTATTTCATTAAAGCGCTGTAGCATGCTTGCCTCTGCGAGTACCATTCTTGCGCGTACAAGCGCCTGATGCTCCCACGTCCACGCCTGCGTTTGTTGGTAATTAAAATAACTCTCTAAGTTGATAGCCAGTAACCCTGAATTCCCTTCTGGGCGAAGACGTGTGTCTAACTCATACAAAATACCTGATGCTGTTTTAGTATTAAATAAATGCATTAATCGCTGTGCCAATTTTAAGTAAAATTGCCGTGCTGAAATGGACTTTATACCATCCGTATGACTGTCTCCATCTCGGTTATGTACAAATACTAAATCTAAATCTGAATCATATCCCAGCTCGTACCCGCCCGCTTTACCGTAGGCGATTACTGCGAATCCTTTTTCTCCCTCCGATGCACCACAGGGTATACCATAGCGTACTTTCATTTGCTGCCATGCCAACTCAACGGCTTGTGTTATTATCGACTCAGCCAGCGCAGTAAGATGATCACTCACTTTCGTTACACTAATCACGCCAGTCGCATCTGCCGCAGCAATTCGTAGTTGCTGGGTCTGCTTAAATTGACGTAGCGCCTCCATTTGTAACTCTAAATCTTCAGGCTCGATACGTAAAAACTGATGCCTAATCTCATCTTTATAAGCTGATAATGGTAACGGCTTATAAAGCGCCGCAGGGTCAAGTAACTCATCCAATAAGATAGGATATTTTGCAATATGCTCAGCAATCCAGCGGCTGTGGGCACACAACTTTACTAATTGCTTTAAAGCCCCTTGGTTTTCGTAAAGCAGCTCTAAATAAGTTGTTCGCGAGACGACAGTGATCACCACCTTCAGTACATCACTAAATACCTCAAAAGAAACGTGTTGTGTGATTAATTGCTCCAGCAAGTGAGGCATCAATTTATCGAGTATATCGCGGCCTCGCGCGCCCATTTGACGCTTAAGCAAACTCACTTTAAAATCATCCAGTCTCAACTTCCACTTTTGCGCTTGGGTGTCTATTAGTTGTTGCGAAAAGCCTGAAAAATCGCTTTCCAGCCAAGCAAAACCATACACTTCCTCACAGGGATTTTGTTCTTGTGGTTCCTCACCAATAACTTGCGCAAACTCTTCTCTCACGGAAGTCATTCTATGACTAATAGCAGCCAAGCTTGCATCAAAGTCTGCCGTTTTTAATAAGGTATTTAAGCGTGCAATATCAACGTTATTCTCAGGTAATGTTTGCGTTTGCTGATCATCAAATGCTTGTAAATATTGCTCAACTCTTCTTAAAAACAAATAACTATCAATCAATAATTGCGCGGTATCAGGAGGTAGCACATCCAGCTTTTTTAATTCTTCAAGCGCAATAAGTAGTGATGGGGTTTGCAATGTAACATCACGCCCACCTCTGACCATTTGCAAGGCTTGAATAATAAACTCCACCTCACGAATCCCCCCAGCACCCAATTTAATATTATTGATAAGCCCTTTACGTCTCACCTCTTGTGCAATCATATACTTCATTTTCCTTAATGACTCGATCA
Organism: Pseudoalteromonas sp. MMG012; assembly: GCF_018100875.1. Taxonomy (NCBI): domain Bacteria; kingdom Pseudomonadati; phylum Pseudomonadota; class Gammaproteobacteria; order Alteromonadales; family Pseudoalteromonadaceae; genus Pseudoalteromonas; species Pseudoalteromonas sp. MMG012. The sequence continues at coordinate 75,568 of NZ_JAGJEF010000010.1, read as the reverse complement.
CAGAAAAGTCGATATAACGACGATACACAAACGGTCTTAATAGTTGCTTAAACTCTTCATTATATTTGCTGTGATGGCCAAGCAGTCGCGCTTTAAGCATTGCATATCGCTCCCACTCACGCCCTTGATCTTGGTAATAGTCTTCCATGGCAGCAAAACTCATTACCAAAGGTCCACTTTCCCCAAAAGGACGCAATCGCATATCCACTCGAAAAACTTGCCCATCAACAGTAACTTGGTTTAATGCCGCAATCAGCTTTTGCGCCACCTTGGTATAAAACACTTGAGCTTCAAAAGGTTTTCGCCCACCAGTTGTAGAGACATTTTTTGGATAAGTGAAAATCAAATCAATATCAGAAGAAAAATTAAGCTCCGCCCCCCCGAGCTTTCCCATACCGAGAACTAACATAGGAAGTGCCTGCCCCGCCTCATCCAGTGGAGTACCACACTGTTTTACAGTATGTGCAAATGCCCAACGATTCGCGGCATCAATCAAGCATTCAGATAAATTTGAAATGTACGCAATGCTGTCTGATATATCGTTCTCTTTGACCAAATCTAGCCACATAACTTTTAACCAATACCTCTGTCGATATTGTCTTAGCAGTTGAAAACACTCCGACTCAGTGACGCTGAGTAAATCCGCAGGTAAAGGCTCAAGGACTTCGCGTGTATTCATTTGCGCGGTATCTAATAACCACCAAGCTAATTCAGGCTGCTTTTGCAGCACTCGAAATGCAAAATCGCTCAATGCCAACAAATTGGCCAAAGGCTTTACCACTGTATGCTCTGGATATAAACCATGCCAACGCGCTAAAGCTAATGACTGTAAAATAGGTGGCAATTCAATATCCGACATGAAAAAACTCCATTGCTTGGTGGCTCAATAAGTTGGGAGTCGTTATAGTAATAATATTCGTAGCCAAAAGTACACTGCCCATGAGTTATTTGTCTCTCGCCAATATCAATTTTTTTGCGATTATTAGTAGTTTTTTAATTATTTGCTTGGTGGTTACTGCACTGCGTTTAATCATTCAATATAAAGCAAAGCAAATACTGCATGAAGAAGTGGCAAAAAGAGACAATTTTGCGTTAGGTATTAATTACGCCTGCCAAATTGCAGTTATCTGCATTAGTATTGCCTATCTATTTGATGATATCAGTATGGCCGCTGCGCAAAAGCAACCTCTGCGGGCTGCGGTATTGTTGATACTTATTTTGGCGTACATTTCTGCGGGTCAATATATCCACCGGAAATGGATTTTATATAAGTTCAACGAAGAACAAGCCATTTTAAAGCAGAATATTTGTGCCGCTTTAGTAGACTCAGGCATGCTGATCGCTAATTGTATTTTGGTTTTGGCGTTATATCACTGGGTGCACCCGCGTGGCATCAGTGATTTACTGGTGGTCACACTTGGTTTTATTTTACTGCAAGGTATTTTTGCTTTAGACAGTAAGTTACGCGAAAGTCGATTTGCGAAAGTTAACCAAGGGGCATCTTTACAACAAAACTTTAATTTAGCAAATACTTCCATTGGAATACGCTACGCTGGCAAAACTATTGGGCTCGCATTAGCCATATATGCAGGTCTACACAGTGCGCCTTACCATGGCGCTACTGTGGTTGAAAACCTCTTTTCCGTCGTTTTACACTGTGGTGCAATGTGGGTGCTACTTTATGTAGCAAGCACGATTTTGCTCCAACTTTCGTTGCCAAAAGTTGACATTGGACTTGAAGTTGACCACCAAGATAATATCGGTGTTGCTTGTTTAGAGTTTGCTGTTTTCGCCGCAATAGGCTATTTACTTATAAATATGTTTTCTGTGTAGTCTGCAATTGGATAAGACTTCACAAGGTGGATTTATGCCCATTAACCTCGACAATTTTTTGTTGGTAGATAGTAATTCAGAATTTAGCCGAGAGCTTGCAGAGCATCTCAAAGCAAACGACCAAGCTGAGAACCTCATTGTTGCAGGCGATAATACTCGCCACTTAGTTAAGATGATGTTTGATAACTTGATAAGCGATTATTGCTATTGCGACTTTGCCAACGAAATTAGCGTCTCTGAACTGGCGACCTATTTACATGACCACCATAAAATCCAAGGTGTGCTCATTTCATCTTTAGATTATAAGCTTGCCAATGAAGCACAACTTTTTATCCTAGATTCGTTGCATCCTAAACGATATTTAGTTGAACAGCTTACTGATGGATATCAATACCAGTTAATATCATCAAATAGCCACAATAATCACTTATCTTGTCAATTTAGCGAGAGTGAAGACATTACTTAACCAATGCCGCTTATTCCTAACAGAGAATAACTAGACGATCGCGTCACTAACGCTTAGTATTGCTCTATTCCCCCGTTATTACAGGACTACTATGCGCGTTCCACACATCTTTCAACCCTCTAATTTTGAATTAAACACCCCTATTTCACTTGATGATGACGCAGCAGGTCATATCGCGAGAGTGCTGCGTATGCAAGTTGGTGAGCATGTGTCTTTGTTTAATAACCTTGGTGGTGAATATTTATCTGAAATAACAGAAATTAGTAAAAAGAAAGTGATTGTGACGCCAATTGAGTTCAATGATCGTGACTGTGAGTCGCCAGTAAAAATTCACTTGGGCCAAGGGATCTCCCGCGGTGATAAAATGGATTTTACCATTCAAAAAGCGGTGGAACTGGGTATAACAGAAATTACCCCTTTGTTTACTTCCCGTTGTGGGGTCAAGTTGTCTGGTGAACGATTACAAAAAAAACACCTTCAATGGCAAAAAATAGCCATTGCCGCTGCGGAACAATCAGGTCGAAACACCATTACCACCATCCATCCACCTGTTGATATCAATGACTGGTTATCTCAACCATGCGATGCTCTTAAATTAACCTTACACCCAAGAGCACAACACAGTATAAAAACATTGCCAGAACCCCGCTCTGGGATCCGCTTTATTGTCGGTCCAGAAGGCGGGTTCACTGATCAAGAAATGACAACTACGTCTGAACAAGGGTTTATTGATGTACGTTTAGGACCAAGAGTACTACGCACTGAAACTGCGGCACTTACTGTGCTCAGTGCACTGCAATTACAATTTGGTGATTTAGCTCTTTAATTCTGACTAACGACCCCCATATCAGAATAAAATAATTCTAAGCTAATATAGGTATCAACATGGCAAAAAAATTAGGGATCATCTCGGATCCAATTAGTGGTTTCAACATTAAAAAAGACACTGGTTTTGCCATGATGATGGCGGCGCAATCTCGTGGTTACGAGCTCTTTTATATGGAAATGGATGATCTTTATTTATATCAAGGTAATGCTATGGCTACCGCAGCTAAAGCCACTGTATTTGATGACGCAAAAAACTGGTACCAACTAGAAGAGAAACAAGATATTTCACTCAGTGATTTAGACGTTATTCTTATGCGTAAAGATCCGCCATTTGATACTGAATATATATACGCTACTTACATGCTCGAACGTGCTGAAGAAACGGGTACATTAATTGTCAATAAACCACAAAGTCTGCGCGATGCTAATGAAAAGCTATTCACAGCTTGGTTTAGCGAGCACACGCCGGATACGCTTGTGACGCGATCACACGCGCAAATTAGAACGTTTTTAGACAAACATCAAGATATCATTCTAAAACCACTTGACGGTATGGGTGGGGCGTCTATTTTTAGAGTTAAGCATGACGATCCGAACATTGGCGTTATTTGTGAAACATTAACGGAGCATGGTAGCCGCTTTGCCATGGCTCAACAATATATTCCAGCCATCAAACAAGGTGATAAACGCGTCCTCGTGGTTGATGGCGAAGTCATGCCATATTGCCTAGCTCGTATCCCACAAGGCGGTGAGACTCGTGGTAATTTAGCCGCAGGAGGCCGTGGAGAAGCTCGCCCTATTAGCGATGATGATAAAAAAATTGCCGAGGCTGTTGCACCAATCCTTAAAGAAAAAGGGCTTATTTTTGTAGGGTTAGATATTATCGGCGACAAGTTGACAGAAATTAACGTCACAGCACCTACCTGTGTTAAAGAAATTGAAGCTGCATACGATATATCAATTATGGACAAGCTTTTTGATGCGATTGAACGAAAACTAAACCATACTCATTAAAATATTTAGAGGGTCAGCTTATGCAATCATTAGAAAATCATTTTTTAATCGCAATGCCAAACTTACAAGACCCTTTTTTCAAACAAACCGTCACTTATATTTGTGAACACAATGAAGAGGGGGCGATGGGCTTAGTCGTCAATCACCCTATTGATGTTACCGTTGGCGAGTTGCTTGATAAAATTGAAATTGATAATGACAAATCTAATTCAGCAGCAGATCAACAAGTGTTTGCTGGCGGGCCCGTCCATACTGACAGAGGTTTTGTGTTGCATACACCCACCCCTGGATACGCGTCTAGCCAAGAGCTTAGTTCAGATATCATGATCACCACATCGAAAGATGTACTTGCCTCTCTCACATCACATAACTGTCCTGATTCTTTTTTAATTACTTTAGGCTATGCAGGTTGGGAAAGGGGGCAGCTGGAGCTTGAATTACTCGAAAACTCTTGGTTAGTGATTGAAGCCGAATCGGGCATTATTTTTAACACACCACCAGAAAAAAGATGGGAAAAAGCAGTTCAAATGCTTGGTATTGATATTGCGCAACTCAGTTCGCAAGCCGGGCATGCTTAATAAACATGACAAAAAAAGAATCAACACCGCAAGGTCAGCGTACAATTATGGGTTTTGACTTTGGCACGACCAGTATTGGCATTGCTATTGGACAAGAAGTAACGGGGACTGCTAGCAGTATTGGCGCTGTAAAAGCGCGTGATGGGATCCCTAATTGGGATGACATTGCCAAACATATAGAACAATGGAGACCTGATTTATTAGTCGTAGGTCTACCTCTCAATATGGACGGTACCAACCAACATGTGACGTTTGCAGCGAAAAAATTTGGGAATCGCTTAAACAATCATTTCAAAATTGCCGTCGAAACTCAAGATGAGCGATTAACCACCGCAGATGCCAAAGCCCGATTATTTGAACAAGGTGGTTATAAAAACCTTGGTAAAGGTAATGTCGATGGTATGTCTGCTGTTATTATTTTAGAGAGTTACTTTGAAAGTGTATGGCAGTAAATAAAGCGGTAACCGTAAACGCGCCTCACTCATTGAACTTCTGAGGCGTTTAAAATTTTAAATTTCGTCAGATCAAGAGTAAAGCCTGCCTGTAAGTAGGCTTTTTTTATTGCTCCTTGCTGCCTTAAAAGTGCAAGTCCTATTTGTAATGCCTTAAATGCCCGCTCTCCGTCAACATGATGGCGAGAGACCACAAAGTGACGGCTTCCTAGTAACAGGACAATCCATTTTTTATGTGCAATTAAATGGATATCCTCTAACTTATATTCATTGCCCTTACTCGGCATCAACGGCATCAGCATGAAGTCTACCCATTTTCTGCTGACCATATGCGCCTGTGCTACCCACTCATGCTCGACAGCTAAGCGCTGAAGTGGTAATAAGCTCAATGTTTGCCAATCCGTGCGCCAACGTGGTGTACTGACAGCCGACAGGTCTTTTAGATCGTTAATTTATTCTATTTTCTCTACTGATGCATTATTGGGCGCATAATAAATCCCTGCAAAATACTCCCCTTCTTCAATGACCGCATCGCTTATAAACACATCTTTTTTTTCGGCCTGTGCATCCGCCAACCAATAACTATCAAAACTCAGTAATAATTTACCTTGACGTAGCAAAGAAGTATTTCTGAAATTTACATTGCCGGTCTGGTATATAAATGATTTATTGAAACCACCGAGTAGTAGTGCCTGTTGAACCAAAATCATGTCAACCACATCTCGGCGAATATACCCCCCTCGAAAGTCGGTAATTTCTAAAGGGGAACGACCATCTAAAAAACGCACGTAGTCATTATATACATCGTCTCGAATATACATTTGCACATGCTTATCACTATTACCATATGCATTAGGAAATAGTGACAATAGGACGAGTATAAACGTATAGCTAGCTTTTTGTATCCAAGCCATCTACTGTCACACCTTGCAAAAATCCTGCGCCTTGCTGTTCATTATTTTGTAACTTAATCATCAAACGTAAATCATTCGGTGAATCCGCATGATGAAGCGCATCAGCGTAATTAACGCGTTGCTGCTTGTACAGCTCAAACAAAGCCTGATCAAAGGTTTGCATACCAATGTCACGCGATTTACTCATTGCTTCTTTAATACCCCCAATATCCCCCTTTTTGATCAATTCAGCCACCAAAGGCGAATTAAGTAACACTTCAATAGCTGCTTCTCGCCCATCTCCTTTTGACGAAGGTACCAGTTGCTGCGCCACAATCGCACGTAAATTCAGGGCTAAATCATACTTTAATTTGTCGTGTTTCTCTTTTGGAACCAAGTGCATGATTCGATCTATTGCTTGGTTTGCATTATTCGCATGCAAGGTAGCGACACATAAATGCCCTGTTTCAGCAAAGCTTAACGCATACTCCATGGTTTCCTGTGAGCGAATTTCCCCTATCAAAATAACGTCTGGAGCTTGGCGCAAAGAGCTTTTTAGCGCCGCCTCAAAGCTTTCAGTATCTAGACCAACTTCTCTTTGCGTTATAATGCTTTTAGCGTGTTCATGAACAAACTCAATTGGATCTTCAATGGTTAGAATATGTCCACGCTGATTACGATTTCGATACCCAATTAATGCCGCTAATGACGTTGATTTACCTGTGCCAGTTCCACCAACAAACAGTAATAATCCTCGCTTTGCCATGATCACATCGGTCAGTGTTGAAGGTAAGCCTAAGTCATTTACATCTGGAATTTGTGTGACAATACGCCGTAATACCATGCCCGCACAATCTCGTTGCCAAAATGCAGAAACACGAAAGCGCCCCTGTTCAGTTGCAATTGCAAAGTTGCATTCTTTTTCAGTATGAAATTGTACTTTTTGTTTCTCGCTCATTGCTGATTCTACTAGCGAAAGTGATGTTTCTGCATCTAGTAATTGATCATCAAATGCCCTGAGTTCTCCGTCTACTTTAGCACTCACAGCCAAACCGCTGGAAACAAATAAATCAGAGGCTTGTTGCTCTACCATCATTTGCAAATAGTTACTTAACATTATGGATTAACCTCTTAATATCCTGTTCCAAATTGTTTTTTATCTTGTGCTTTTTGCTGCGCATCTTGTTGCGTGATCAGGCCCCGATTAATCAAATTCGTTAAGCATTGATCCATTGTTTGCATACCATGAACTGCGCCGGTTTGAATCGCCGAATACATCTGCGCAATTTTGTCCTCACGGATCAAGTTACGAATTGCAGGAATACCTAACATGATCTCATGAGCGGCTACACGCCCTCCTCCCACTTTTTTAACCAAAGTTTGTGATATCACCGCTTGTAATGATTCAGACAGCATAGATCGCACCATATCCTTTTCTTCACCAGGAAATACATCGACGATACGGTCAATGGTTTTTGGCGCTGAAGTGGTGTGGAGTGTACCAAAAACCAAGTGGCCAGTTTCAGCTGCAGTCATGGCTAAACGAATCGTTTCTAAATCTCTCAACTCACCCACTAAGATCACATCCGGATCCTCGCGTAAAGCGCTGCGCAGTGCCGCATTGAAACTGTGCGTATCTCTATGAACTTCTCGTTGATTGATCAAACTCAATTGATTTTGGTGAACAAATTCGATTGGATCTTCAATCGTTAAAATATGATGGTGTTTATTCGCATTTATGTAATCAACCATGGCGGCCAACGTCGTAGATTTACCTGACCCTGTAGGTCCTGTAACCAATACTAACCCCCTTGGATTTTCAGCTATATCTCTAAAAATATCAGGCGCGCCTAACTCATCAAGTGTTAGCACTTTTGCTGGGATGGTACGAAATACCGCTGCAGGACCACGACTGGTGTTAAACGCATTCACACGAAAACGTGCTAAATTAGGAACCTCAAAAGAAAAGTCAACTTCAAGATTTTGCTCATAGTCTTTGCGTTGATTATCATTCATAATATCATAAACTAACGAGTTAACATCTTTGGCCTCTAAGGTAGGAATGTTGACTCGGCGAACATCGCCATCAACTCTTATCATTGGCGAAACGCCTGATGATAAATGTAAATCCGAGGCTTTATGTTGAACACTAAAGGCCAATAATTCCGTAATATCCATGTATGACTCCACAACGAGCTGATAATTAATATGGTTACAATAGCAGAACGACTAACGTCCGCCTATTCTCGGGTCGAAATAGCCCAGCAAAACTGTCAACTTGATCACCCTGTGACAATATTAGCAGTATCTAAGACCAAACCCTTAGAAATGATCGAAAATGCGTATTTTGCAGGTCATCGTCAGTTTGGCGAATCATACGTGCAAGAAGCCGTAGAAAAAGTTCATGCATTGAAGCATCATCGTGACATTGAGTGGCACTTTATCGGTCCGATTCAATCAAATAAATCTCGCTTAGTGGCAGAGAATTTTAGTTGGGTGCAAAGTGTTGACCGAGAGAAACTTGCAAAGCGACTCAATGAGCAACGACCCAATAACCTAATGCCGCTTAACATTCTGATCCAAGTGAATATCAGTCATGATGACAATAAATCCGGCTGTACTATCAACGAAATAGAGCCCTTAGCAGCGCTTATCGATAACAGCAGGCAGTTAAACTTACGCGGATTAATGACGATTACCAAAAATACCCCAGATAAAGCCAAACAATTAGAATATTTTCAGCAAATGCGTGCTTGCTTTGATAGACTAAAGGACCAATATCCTCAAGTAGATACTTTATCAATGGGTATGAGTGGCGACTTGGAATCGGCAATCACTGCTGGCACCACCATGGTACGCATTGGCACTGACATATTTGGAAAAAGACAATAAGGTAAGCAAGGCAATGTCCAACAAAACAATTGTATTTATCGGTACTGGTAACATGAGCTACGCGATAATTGGCGGCATGATTCAGAGCGGCTTTGCACCGCAAAGTATTATCGCGACCAACCGTAATGAAGAGAAGCTAGCCAAAGTCGCTGCAGATTTTAAGGTAAAAACAACAACAGACAATATAGCAGCACTACAAGATGCTGACGTCATTGTATTGTCAGTCAAACCTCAGATGATGGCGCAGCTTTGCGAAACGCTGCAAACTGCAGACATCGATTTAAGCACTAAACTATTTGTATCCGTTGCTGCTGGTATCACCGTTGCTAGATTGCAAGAAATGCTCGGCCAGCCGGTTAAAATGGTTCGCTGTATGCCAAATACACCAAGTTTACTCGGCTTAGGCGTATCTGGGTTATTCGCCCAAGGACTCACCAGTGATGAGCACACATTTATAGAGCAAGTATTTTCAAGTACCGGTATTGCAACCTGGGTAGAAACAGAATCACAAATAAATGATATTATTGCGGTGACGGGATCTTCTCCCGCTTATTTTTTCCTGTTTATGGAAGCGATAGAAGAAAAAGCGCGAGCATTGGGGTTCAGTGCTGAGCAAGCGCGTACTCTTGTGCAACAAACAGCTCTTGGGGCTGCACAAATGGCGGTGTCTCAGCCAGAGATAAGTATTTCCCAGTTGCGTGCGAATGTCACATCAAAAGGGGGAACCACTCATGCTGCAGTTGAACACTTAAAATCATGTAACTTACATACAACTGTTGCTGATGCTATGGACTCATGCATCACACGTGCTCAACAAATGGAACAAGAATTATAAGGGTTTACTATGAACGCAATGCAATTTTTAATCGGGATCATTTTTGATCTTTTTCTCATGGTGGTTTTGTTAAGGTTTTGGCTACAACTAGCGAAGGCTGATTTTTATAATCCATTAAGTCAAACCGTTGTAAAAGCAACCTCGTTTGCGGTTAATCCCCTGCGTAAGATAATTCCTGGCGCTGGCGGGTTAGATTTAGCATCTTTAGTCTTAGCTTTTTTAATTGGCTTTGCCAAAGTATCCCTATTAATGGTGCTATTTTATGGCGGTTGGAATGGCATAGGCGCGGCCATATCGGGCGTTATGACAGTGTTTAAAGAAGCTTTCAGCTTAGTATTTTGGATCCTGATAATTCGTGCTGTTTTGAGTTGGGTTTCACAAGGTTATAATCCAACTGCCGCTGTTTTTGAACAACTTACAGAACCTATGTTGCGCCCTATCCGTAAAGTCATTCCCCCGCTAGGTGGCTTAGACTTATCGATTCTAGTTCTTATTATTGGTATGCAGTTTTTACAAATTTTAGTAACCGATTTGTTGCGCTAATTTAATTTGGGCACTGATTAGTGCCCTTCAGGAAGACCAGTGAAAAAATTATTTCTATTACTCGTTACCTTAGCTTTTAGCTTATCTTGTTATGCAAATTCAACACAAGGGGGGCAATTTAAAAACTTAGGCCCATGGCAAGTGCATTACATCGCATTTCCATCAACGTTTATTCAGCCCAATATTGCCAAAGCCTATGGCCTTGAACGCAGTAATTACAAAGGCATAATTAATATTTCAGTATTAGCAAAGAAACAGGGCAACCCCGCGTTAAAAGCAAATTTAACAGGCGAAACTCGCAACTTGCTTGGCAGTAAACAAACCTTGGAATTTAAGGAGGTAGTAGACGGCGATGCTATATACTACCTTGCCCAAGTCGATTTTCGAAATGAAGAGGTTTATCGCTTTAAAGTCAATATTTCGCAAGGGAATAACCATCAAGTATTAAGCTTCCAACAAAAATTTTATGTGGATTAATTAAATATGAGTCAACAAGTTGTTCTCGCAACGGGTAATCAAGGCAAAGTAAAAGAACTCGCTGCAATGCTCGCCTCACTCCATATTGACGTGTTACCCCAAAGTCAATTTAACGTCGGTGAAATTGCCGAAACAGGGACCACTTTCGTAGAGAATGCCATAATTAAAGCGCGTCATGCTGCAAAAATAACTGGTCTACCGGCAATAGCCGATGACTCAGGCATTGAAGTCGATGCGCTAAAAGGCGCGCCTGGCGTTTACTCAGCACGCTTTGCAGGACCCGATGCAAGCGATCAAGACAATATCGATAAATTACTGTTAGAATTAACCAATATAGAGCAAAGAACCGCACGTTTTTGGTGTGTACTGGTTTACATGCGCCACGAACACGACCCAACGCCAATCATCTGCCAAGCCTGTTGGGAAGGGGAAATTACCCTAACACAACAAGGCCGTGAAGGGTTTGGATACGATCCCGTATTTTATGTACCAAGTGAAGGATGTACATCAGCGCAATTAACGAAGGAGCAAAAAAATGCAATTAGCCATCGTGGTCAAGCATTGCAGATGCTACTTGCGCAGTTTAAGGCGATTATGTGAAGTTACCTCCGTTAAGTTTATATGTGCACGTACCTTGGTGCGTGCAAAAGTGTCCTTATTGCGACTTCAACAGCCATAGTAAAAAAGGCACCATTCCCGAAAAAGAGTATGTCCAACACCTTATTGACGACCTAAAAGCGGATTTGTCACTCGTGCAAGGTAGAAAGCTCCACAGTATATTTATTGGTGGCGGCACACCGAGTTTATTGTCAGCAGACGCCTATGTCCGACTACTTTCTGAAGTGGAGCGCTTAATTGGGTTTGAGGATGGTATTGAAATTACTTTAGAGGCGAACCCTGGAACGGTAGAAACAGACCGTTTTAAGCGGTATGCCGACGCAGGCATTAATCGTATCTCTATTGGCGTACAAAGCTTACAAACAGATAAACTAAAAGCGCTTGGTAGGATCCATGGGGAACAAGAAGCCATTAACGCAGCTTATGAAGCTCAATCTGCCGGCCTCCGAGCATTTAATATGGACTTGATGCATGGCCTACCAGGGCAAAACATTGATGACGCACTCAGCGATTTAAAGCGTGTAATAGAGCTTGAGCCACCTCATATATCTTGGTATCAATTAACCATTGAGCCCAACACCCAATTTGCCTCAAAACCCCCAACCCTTCCTGAAGATGAAATTCTTTGGGATATACAAGAGCAAGGCCAAGCTATGTTAGCTGAGGCAGGGTATCAGCACTACGAAATATCGGGATATGCTAAACCCCAGTTTCAGTGTCGCCATAACCTCAATTATTGGCAGTTCGGCGATTATCTTGGTATTGGTTGTGGTGCTCATGGCAAAATTACACAGCCTGAAAAAAATCATATTTTACGAACTGAAAAAGTAAAACACCCTCGCGGGTATATGGACTTATCTAAACCCTACGTATATAAGAGTTGGCAAGTCGATAAATCCGATCGAGCATTTGAATTTTTTATGAATTGCTTTCGATTGCAAGCCCCTTGTGATAAACAAGCATTTATTGATTTTACTGGGCTTTCATTCGCTGATGTACATGCTCCGATAGAGCAAGCATTGGCCCAAGGACTGCTTTCAGATAACGGTTTGTCATGGTTGGTTACAAATAAGGGCCACAGATATTTAAATGACCTGCTAGAATTATTTGTCTAGGTTGGCGACTTACCCGCCAATGAACCAATACTAAATGACAAATTACCGCCATATGGCACATAAATAAAAAAGGGTATAATGATGCGTAAACTGACCTTTATTGCTGCTGCAATTAGCGTAGCTTTATTAGGTGGTTGTCAGCAAACAGCTGATAAACCTGCTCCTGCACCACAAGTTCAAGTTGAACAGAGTGAAATCACCAAAGCCAACGCGTTTTTCGAAGAAGTATTCACAAGCAGTGTAATGCGCAGCCCCATATACCAAACATATATGGGGATCAAACAAGACTACGATAAGTGGGATGATGATACTGAAGAAAATACGCTTAAAGAACTTGCGATCACGAAAAAGAATCTAGTCACACTTAACAGTATTGACCGTAACAAACTCGATGAAGCGACTCAGGTTAGTTACGACTTAATGCAACAAAGTTTAGAAAACGACATTGCCGATTTTAAATGGCGTCATCATAACTACCCAGTAAACCAGATGTTTGGTACACATTCGATGATACCGGCATTTTTAATCAATCAGCACCAAATTGGTAATGTAAAAGAAGCAAAAGATTACATTGCTCGATTAAATGGTGTTCCAGTGGTTTTTGACCAATTGATTGATGGTTTAGAGACTCGAATGAATAAAGGCATTATTGCGCCAAAGTTTGTGTTCCCACACGTCATTGAATCAAGTAAAAACATCATTGTTGGTGCACCTTTTGAAAAAGGTGATGATTCAACTCTGCTAGCTGACTTTAAACGTAAAGTTGCCAAGCTAGAAATTACGGAGAGTGAAAAGTCTGCACTTATCGATGACGCAACTCAAGCATTAAAGGTGGCGGTTAAGCCTGCTTACAGCAAACTAATTAACTACTTAGCCAAGCTAGAGAAAAAAGCAGATAGCCGTGATGGTGCATGGAAATTTCCAAATGGTGAGCAATTCTTTAACAACGCACTAGCTCGTACTACGACCACTGATTTAACAGCCAAAGAAATCCACACTATAGGGCTTTCGGAGGTTGCACGTATTCATGACGAAATGCGTGAAATAAAAGAAAAAGTAGGCTTTAAAGGCGACTTAGCAGCATTTATGGAGTTCATGAAAACTGACAAGCAGTTTTACTTACCGAACACCGAGGAAGGTAAAGAGAAGTACCTTAAAGATGCAACTGCGATGATAGATAACATGAAGTCTCGTCTTGATGAACTGTTTATTATCAAACCAAAAGCAGACATGACTGTTAAACGTGTTGAAGCATTTAGAGAAAAAGCAGCGGGTAAAGCCTTCTATCAGCAACCTGCGCCAGATGGCTCTCGTCCAGGTGTTTATTACGCAAACCTGTATGACATGGAAGCAATGCCCACTTACCAAATGGAAGCATTGGCTTACCATGAAGGTATTCCTGGCCACCACATGCAAATTGCCATCGCACAAGAACTTGAGGGTGTCCCTAAGTTCCGTAAGTTCGGTCGCTATACAGCGTACACTGAAGGTTGGGGACTATATTCAGAGTTAGTACCAAAAGAAATGGGATTATATGAAGACCCTTATTCTGATTTTGGTCGTCTAGCAATGGAATTATGGCGTGCATGTCGTCTTGTTGTTGATACTGGTATTCATGCGATGAAGTGGACTCGCCAAGAAGGTATTGATTATTATGTAAACAATACACCGAATGCAAAATCTGATGCGGTTAAAATGGTAGAGCGTCATGTTGTTATGCCTTCGCAAGCAACGGCATATAAAATTGGTATGTTAAAGATAGTAGAGCTTCGTGAAGCGGCTAAGAAAGAACTAGGTGATAAGTTTGATATCCGCCAATTTCATGATGTTGTTCTTAAGAGTGGTCCATTACCACTGAACGTATTAGAAAAGTTCGTTGATGAATGGGTTGCGAGTAAAAAAGCGTAAGCACACTCATCCATATTGAACAAATAGTTTAAATAAAGGCTTATTATTAGAATGAGCCTTTTTATTTTTTAAAGTACAAATTATTTAGTCCGCTTAAAAATGACATAAAAAAAGCTCACACTAATGTGTGAGCTTTTTTCTTAATGAGTGAGTCAGCCTATAAGCCGGGTTCTGTAATAGATAATCATTCGTCTAGGCCTAGGATCGCTCCTAGGCTCAAGCAACCTACCCGGTTCCAACGTGGGCCACGCCATAAGGAACCCTATTTGGTCTTGCTCCGGGTGGAGTTTACCTTGCAACCAACTGTTACCAGTGGCCCGGTGCGCTCTTACCGCACCCTTTCACCCTTACCAACTCGAAAGTTGGCGGTCTTCTCTCTGCTGCACTTGTCGTAGGCTTTCGCCTCCCAGCCGTTAGCTGGCACCCTGCCCTGTGGAGCCCGGACTTTCCTCCCCCTGATCATTTTCGTCACAGGCAGCGATTATCCGGCTGACTCGCGGCGGATTATACGGTAAACCGAGGCAAAGCTCACGCTTTTACTGCTCTTTTTCTGCAATTGCCGCTTTATATAGTGCATTCTTTTTTAAACCAAAGTACTCAGCCACCACACCACATGCTTTTTTCAATGGCATTTCAGGTTCTAGTAGCGATAGCATCCGCTTTGCATCGGCTGGAATTTCTTCTTGCTGCTTTGGCTTACCAGGTAACATCAGGACTAATTCACCCCGTTGCTTTTCCGGCTCTTCGGTTAAAAACTCAATCAAGTCTGTGACCGTGCCACTGAAAAATGTTTCATAGGTTTTCGTCAGCTCTTTGGCAAAAACCACCTGTTGCTGCGAACCCAATGCCGCTTTCAAGTCATCTAAACTGGCCATGATCCGGTGCGTACTTTCGTACATGATGCTGGTAATGTGGCTCTCGTAAGCATCGATAAAAAACTGCTGGCGTGCTTGGCTTTTCGCAGGTGTGAATCCCACGAACTGAAACCTGTCTGTCGGTAGCCCTGAACAACTGACTGCCGTTATCGCCGCACATGCTCCCGGCACGGGTGTGACATTCGCACCTTGTGCTCGACATAAGTTTACAACCGAATAACCAGGGTCACTAATCAGAGGCGTGCCTGCATCTGATACTAACGCAATATCCAAGCCTTCATTTAGCCAATCAAGCACCTGCTGTGCTTTTTGTTTTTCATTGTGATCATGTAGCGCAAATGTTTTTGCTTTAATATTAAAGTGACTAAGTAATTTACCTGTATGGCGTGTATCTTCAGCCGCGATTAAGTCAACGTCAGATAATGTTGCTAAGGCGCGTTCGCTGATGTCGCCTAAGTTACCAATTGGCGTTGCAACCACGTAGAGGGTGCCTATTTTATCTGTGTTGTGTGCTTTAATCATTGAGCTCTCCAGTTTCAATCAGTAAGATAGGCCTTAATAGAGAACTTCATCAAGGGTCCATAGTGCGACTGAAAGTAATTAGTCTTGTAATTGGTATATTGTCAGGCTTATCCGCCTGTAGCACAACCGAAAAAGCAACAAACGTGACAGTTACGGAAGATAATCAACAACAACGTATACCTGATGTACTAAATGCATCTGGCCTTTTCAATAAAGCGATTTCCAAACAAGGCATTCATAAAATTCAGTTACTCTATAGTGCGCGAGAAGCCGCTATCATCGAACAAGATTGGCAGACACTAGAACAAGCCTGTTTAGCGCTGGAAAGTAAAAACAGTGTCGACCATGTACAAAATAAGCTGTACATCGCACTCGCTCGTAAAGAAATGGCGAATTACACTGACGCACTATCAATTTTAAGAACCCTTTCAGAGCAACTCAAACTTCCCGAGCATCAAGGCTGGCATCAGTATTTAATGGGCAGCATATATGCCTCTCAGCAATTGCCCAAAAAAGCATTGGTTCATTACTTCAAAGCTTCGGATATTGCATATCAAAACAACTTAACCTTTGCGAGCTTAAACGACGAAACTTGGCGGGCATTGCAACAGCTTTCTTCCTACGCGTTAGAACGCTTTGATACTGGCTCTGTTGTGCAACAAGGCTGGACAAAGTTAGCCAAGTACCAACAGATTTACCTCGGTACTGGTGTTGAACTTCACCAAGCGATGAACAATTGGCAACGCCGCTTTATCAACCACCCTGCTAGCTATATTCTGCCCAAAGAGGTTACACAAGCGGTATTATTGTCACCGTATGAAACTAAAAAGCTGGCAATACTTTTACCTCAGTCAGGGCCAAGCGAGCGATTAGGTGCCGCATTAAAAAATGGCTTTTTAGCCGCCAGTGATAATTGGCCTGATAGCGAAATTTTTTTTATTGATGAAATGCAAACGAATATAGAAATAGAAGCACAGTTAGCGCAAAACCAGGCTGACTTTGTTATTGGTCCACTATTAAAAAACAATATTGAAAAACTCAGTGATAGCAGCACACTGCATGTATTGCCCACAATTCACCTCAATACAAAAAGTTCACAGAGCCAACAAAACCCAAATCATTACTACTTTGCACTAAATCCTGAGCATGAAGTAGAGCAGGCTTTAGTTCACTTTTTGGCCAAGAAATACCAAAAACCCATGTTACTCGCGCCTGACTCTAGCTCTGGAAAAAGACTCGTGGAACACTTTAGCGAGCAATGGCGGTTGTACAGTGAAGCAGCGCCTGAAGTTGGCTTATATACCGACAGTAAGAACATGGCCAAAGTTATCGCCAACTTATTAGAAGTAGAGAACTCTAAACAACGCATAAAAACAATTGAAAGTTTATATCGTAAAACGGATATAGAAAGTGAAACACGTTCTCGTAGAGACATTGATGTGATTTATATACTTGGGAACGCTTCAGAGACACGTCTGTTGAAACCCTATTTAGACGTCAATGTCAGTACATTCGCTCCTAAGATCCCTTTATATGCAAGCTCTCGTAGCTATAGCCGACGTATCGATACCACCGATAAAAGCGATCTAGAAGGCTTATACTTTACGGAACAGCCGTGGATGTTGCCCAATACAACAGATAACCGCGCGCTGAGAAATCAATATATGCAACTGTGGCCGGAACAAGCTGATATAGAACAACGTTTATTTGCAATGGCATTTGATGCCGTTGCACTTATAGGTGAAATAAAGCAACTGGCAAAAATACCAGGTAAAGAGTTTATTGGTCTAACTGGGCAATTGAGTATTAAATCCGATAATACTATTCACAGAAGGTTGAAATGGGCTCAGTATTACAAACAACAGATCCGCACAATCAATTTAAACGAGCAAGCACCGTTGCCTTTATTTATGCAAAGTGCCGCAGCTGAAAATAGGATCTTGAAGAAATAATTATACCGTTAAGGAAGACATATGCTAAAAGGACTATTTAGCAACTCACGAGATAAAGGTTCATATTACGAACGTCTCGCCGAATCATACTTACAGCAACATGGGTTGATTCCAGAAACAAACAATTATTATTGTCGATATGGTGAAATTGATTTAATTATGCGAGATAACAATACTTTGGTTTTTATTGAAGTAAAATATCGCAAACATACACAATTTGGTGGAGCTTTATCGGCTTTATCATATAAAAAACAACAAAGGTTAAAGCGCAGTATTTATCAGTATTTGACAGAGCAACAGTTGCATAATACTCAAGTACGCGTAGACTTTGTAGCAATCGAGGGTGAGAATCCTCCCAATATACAATGGATTAAGAGCGTTTTTTGATATGCAAGAATCTATTAAAACGATTTTTACAGAAAGTATTCAAGCACAAATTGCAGCTGGTGAAGTACTCCCCAGTTCCCTAGAAGCTGCAGCACTGACAATTGTGCAAAGTTTAATTAATGGTAATAAAGTGGTGTGTTGTGGCGTGCCCAGTTGCCATATGTTGGCCACTCACATGGCTGGGTTATTAGTCAACTTCTACGAAACCGAAAGGCCTTGCTTACCTGCGGTTGCCTTAACGCAGAACAGCATACACCTTGGCAGTATGGGCTCCGACGATGATATGGAGCATTATGCCCGTCAAGTAAGAGCTTTTGGCCAACAAGGTGATTTACTGCTCGTCATTGGTGTAAATGGGAATGAGAAAAGTGTGGTGAGCGCAGCGGAAGCTGCATTAACTAAAGATATGAAAGTCATTGCATTAATTGGTGATGATGGTGGCGAACTGACCGGGCTACTTGGCCCAACCGATGTTGAAATCAGAGTACCGAGTAAGCGTCCAAGTCGTATTGTTGAGTCCCATTTATTTTCTATACACTGCTTAACTCAGCTCATTGATGACACCTTATTCCCACAGGAAGAACAATAAATGCGTATAAAACCGATTGCGTTATTACTCAGCCTTACTCTCTTACAAGGCTGTGCCGCAGCCGTTGTCGCAGGTACAGCCAGCGCAATGTCGGCTGCGAATGATCGTCGTACCATTGGTACACAAATTGATGACAACAATATCGAAATAAAAGGAACGCTTGCCATAAAAAGCATTGACCGCCTATCTAAACATGCCAATATTAGCCTGGTCAGTGTTAATGGTATTGTACTTATGGTTGGGCAAGTGAGTAATATTGAAATGCAGGCTGAAGCTGAGAATGCATTAAAAACGATACCAGCAATACGTAGCGTTCATAATCAACTACGAATTGGAACAAACATCGGGCTAACAACACAAACACACGATACATGGCTTACCTCTAAAGTAAAAACCAAACTCTTAGCCGACGAAAACGTCAGTGGTAACAATATAAAAGTTGTGACCGAGAACTCAGAGGTTTTCTTAATGGGCTTAGTTGCGCCAGCTGAAGCAGAACAAGCTGTTGAGATCGCCAGAAATATCAGTGGTGTGGAGCGCGTTATTAAGGCATTCGAATACCTCTAATAGTGAACCTAATTTTCCCAATTCAATAACGACCAAAGTATGCATAAAAAAACCCGCTGAATGCGGGTTTTTTACTGACTAAATAGTCGCTATTTGACCACTCGTAGATGAGAACCTTTCTTTTTCTCAGGTTTTTCAACAGGATCAGACGATACTGTTTCTTCACTTTCTACGGGCTCTAGCGTCTCTTCAAGCTCAGCATCATCAAATGCTTCTTGAGTAAAGACAGTACCTTCACCATTTTCTCGAGCGTAGATAGCCAATACTGCACCTAAAGGTACATAGACCTGCATAGGTTGACCACCAAATCGCGCATTAAAACTAAGTTGCTCATTATCCAAAGAAAATGCAGTAACTGCTGAAGGACTGATATTCAAAACTATTTGCCCATCCTGAACAAATTGCGTTGGTACTTGTACCTCAGGATAATCAGCATTAACCACTAAATGAGGGGTGCATTCATTATCAACAATCCAGTCGAAAAATGCTCTCAATAAGTATGGGCGATTTGGCGTCATTATGATCTGATCTCGCGTTCTGCTTCAGTTAATGATGCCTGGAACGAATCACGCTCGAATAAACGTAGCATGTAATCTTTCATCTCTTTTGCACCTGCGCCATTAAGCTCAATACCAAGTTCTGGCAAACGCCATAATAACGGTGCTAAATAACAATCAACCAAGCTAAACTCTTCACTCATGAAGTAAGGTGCTTCAGTAAAGATAGCTGCAACCGCTAACAAGGCCTCGGTTAAATCCCTACGTGCAAGAGCAGCATCAGAACCACCCTCTGAGATTTTTTCTGCAAGGCTATACCAATCATTTTCAATACGGTGCATCATTAAACGACTGCGACCACGCATAACTGGATATACAGGCATTAGTGGAGGGTGTGGAAAACGCTCATCAAGATATTCCATGATGATGTCTGCACGGTAAAGACCAAGCTCACGATCAATTAAAGTTGGTACAGTGCCATAAGGGTTTATCTCATGAAGAGCTTCTGGCAGATTGTCCTTTTCTGCTAGGTGGATATCAACACTTACGCCTTTCTCTGCAAGTACAATACGTACTTGATGACTGTACATACAGTTCGCACCAGAGAAAAGAGTCATTACAGGGCGCTTATTGGCAGCAACGGCCATGCCTACCTCCATTAATAATTACAAAAGTAATAAATCACTTTAAACAGCAATAGGGGCTACTGCCCCTATTACAAAATCACCTTAGATTTGTTCGCTTTAGTGAACATCTCTCCAGTATTCTTTCTTCAAGAAGAATGCAAGGATAAATAGAATTAATAAAAACCCTAATACCTTAATACCAATTGACTCAGACTCTAGGCGAGATGGCTCACCAACATAAGCTAAGAAATTAGTAATGTCACGTGCAGCATGGTCATATTCATCAGTGCTCATTTCACCTGAGCCATCTGTTTTTAAACCTACTACTTTCGTAACCGTTTTACCATGCTCTTCTACTTCTTCAGTAATAGGCAATGGTAAACCTTGCAATTCTTGTAGTACATGTGGCATACCCACTAATGGGAATACAATATTATTCACACCAAATGGACGCGACTCATCTTTGTAAAACGACTTTAAATACGTATAGATGTAGTCTGGTGATTTAACACGTGAAATCAAAGTTAAATCTGGTGGCGCTGCACCAAACCATTTAGCGGCATCATCTTGATCCATTGCATTCAAAATGTGGCTACCCACTTTTGAACCATCAAAAATTAGCTGCTCCTGGCCAATGTCTGTTGGAATACCAATGTCACGGAACGTACGTTCATAACGTTGGTACTGCATTTGGTGACAACCAAGGCAGTAATTCATGAATAACTGAGCACCGCGTTGAAGTGACGCTTTGTCAGTTAAATCATTATTAGCTTCCATCAAAGGTACTGATGGTCCTGCTGCCATAACAAATGTTGGCAACAATGCGAACAAACCGATAACTAGTTTTTTCATCATTTGGTTACCCTCGTAGGCAATGGCTTAGTCGTCTCGTTCTTTGAATACACAAATAGTAACACGAAGAACATGAAGTAAGTCACAGTCGTAATTTGCGATAAGATTGTCTTAAAGTCTGTTTGTGGTGTAGCACCAACCCAGCCAAGAATAACAAACGTTACAACAAATTGAGCTATATTCCACTTGTGTAGTGCACAACGATAACGAATGGAGCGCACTGAACCACGGTCAAGCCAAGGTAACAATGCCAGTACCACGATTGAGGCCCCCATTGCCGCAACACCCATTAATTTATCAGGGATGGCACGTAATATCGCATAAAATGGTGTGAAATACCAAACAGGGAAAATATGCTCTGGTGTTTTTAGTGGATTTGCAGCTTCAAAGTTTGGCGCTTCTAAGAAGAAACCACCCATCTCTGGAGAGAAAAAGACAACCCAACAAAATAAAATTAAGAAACCTGCTACACCTAAAATGTCTTTCACTGTGTAGTAAGGGTGGAAAGGAATTGCGTCAACAATATCTTTCTTATCAGTATAATACTCGTGAAACTTAAACTTAGGCTTTTCATCTTCTGAAATAGTGCCTTTTTTATGTTTAATTTCAATACCATCTGGGTTATTTGAACCAACTTCATGTAATGCTACGATGTGAAGGAATACTAAAATAACCAAGACTAAAGGCAATGCAATAACATGTAATGCAAAGAAGCGGTTAAGCGTTGCACCAGAAATAACATAATCACCACGGATCCACTGAGTTAAGTCTTCACCAATCACTGGAATTGCACCAAATAGCGAGATAATTACCTGAGCTCCCCAAAAAGACATTTGTCCCCAAGGTAGTAAGTAACCCATGAATGCTTCAGCCATTAGCGCTAAGAAAATAAACATACCAAATAACCACAACAACTCTCGTGGCTTTTGATAAGAACCGTAAATCATGCCACGGAACATGTGTAAGTATACAACCACAAAAAACGCAGATGCGCCTGTTGAGTGCAGATATCGCAGTAACCAACCATACTCTACATCACGCATGATGTACTCCACTGAAGCAAATGCGCCTTCAGCAGATGGAACATAGTTCATGGTTAACCAAATCCCCGTTAGGATTTGGTTTACTAGCACAAGAATCGCTAATGAACCGAATAAGTACCAAAAGTTAAAATTCTTTGGTGCAGGATATTGAGCAATGTGCATATTCCAGACGCGAGTCATTGGAATACGGTCATCGATCCAGTTAATGACGTTACCTACAACGCCTGAAGCTGCTTTAGAGTTTTCAGCCATTACGCTACCCCTTCTTCTTCACCAACGATAATCGTGGTGTCATCAATAAAGGTGTATGGAGGGATCTCAAGGTTTAACGGTGCAGGAACCGCTTGGAATACTCGACCAGCCATATCAAATTTAGAACCATGACATGGGCAGAAGAAACCATCCTCTGTACCTTCAACTTTTTCACCAAAGCCACCTTGCAGGAAGCTAGGTGAACAGCCTAGGTGTGTACAAATACCGACCGCAACAAAAATCTCCGGACGCTTAGAGCGATATGGATTTTTAGCTGAATCGAGTTGTTGAGGTTCTTCAGAAGCAGGATCACGAAGTTGCCCTTCATGAGCTTTCATCTCTTCTAACATTTTTGGGGTACGAGAAATAACCCAAACAGGCTTACCTCTCCACTCAACACGAATTAATTGTCCAGGCTCAAGTTTGCTGATATCCACTTCTACAGGCGCACCTGCAGATTTAGCTCGCTCACTTGGATTCCAAGACGCAATAAAGGGAACAGCAGCCCCAGCCGCACCAACACCACCTACAACAGAGGTAGCTATGGTTAAAAAGCGACGTCGGCCATTGTCTACAGGCGCATTGCTCATCCACTTATCTCCACTATGAATCTCAACACTTGCTATATTGAGAACATCGTTACAGCAGGTTAATTTTAAGAAACTACAAAATAGACGCGATCATAAATAAATCCCTTGATTAAAACAAGGTTATTCAAACCTAATGATCCGATAAACCAAACAACACAGTCTAAGTTAACCAGAGCAAAAAGCTAATCTCTTATGATATCGCTTCAATAACAACAATTTACTGACCAAGATCAACCTCTGTATGAAAAAATGCCCTCTACAGAATTCCCGTTGAAACTCACTCACTTTACTTGCCCTGCAATTGTAGCAAAAAAAAGCGCTGAGTTATCGACAGATTTGCACTAAATGTAATAAATATTGAACTTTTTTTGTCAATAAAAACGGGATATTAGTATATTGAGGATAATTTAAACGACAGACCGTCGTATAAAAAGGCAACTTTAGGTGAGCAGGGTTAATCAGTAAAAACAAAAAACCCAGCACAAGCTGGGTTTTTGAATTCTTGAAACGTAAAAAATTAACGCTTTGAGAACTGAGGACGCTTACGCGCTTTGTGTAGACCCACTTTCTTACGCTCAACTTTACGAGCATCGCGAGTAACAAAGCCAGCTTTACGAAGTGTAGGACGTAGTGACTCGTCAAACTCCATAAGTGCACGAGTAATACCGTGACGGATTGCGCCAGCTTGACCTGTTGTACCACCACCTTCAACAGTGATGTAAAGGTCAAACTTTTCAGTCATGTCTACAAGCTCAAGAGCTTGACGAACAACCATACGAGCTGTTTCACGACCAAAGTACTCATCTAGTGAGCGCTTATTGATTACGATGTTGCCAGTGCCTGGGCGTAAGAATACGCGAGCACTTGAACTTTTACGACGACCTGTACCGTAGTATTGATTTGCCATGATGTGCTCCTTAAATGTCTAGAACCTGCGGCTGTTGTGCCGCGTGGTTGTGCTCATTACCAACGTAAACTTTAAGCTTACGGTACATTTCACGACCTAGAGGGCCGCGAGGTAACATGCCTTTAACCGCTTTCTCAATAATCATTTCAGGCTTAGCAGCTTGAAGCTTATCGAAAGTTACAGACTTAAGTCCACCTGGGAAACCAGAGTGTGCGTAGTACACTTTGTTTTTGAATTTGTTACCAGTTACAGTAACTTTTTCAGCGTTGATAACGATGATATAATCACCAGTATCTACGTGTGGAGTGTATTCAGCTTTATGCTTTCCGCGTAGGCGACTAGCGATTTCAGTAGCGATACGACCTAAAGTTTTACCTTCAGCGTCAACTACGTACCAGTCACGTTTTACTGTATCTGGTTTAGCAACAAACGTTTTCATCTAAAAAATCCAATGTTTTCAATTAAAACCACAGATAACCAAAATGGTTATCGCTTTACTATATAGTGCTTTAACCCCTTCGAGTTGAAGACTTTTTGCCGCTCAAGTCAGTGGCTAAGCCGACGAGGGCAATAGAACGCAACGTGGCAGGCCGCGGATTATAGCAACTCATAAGGAGATTGACTAGCGCGCGATTGTTTTTTCCACAAAAAAATTGCTTTTCGTTGGTTTCACACGTTACGATGGCTTGATCATTTAACTAAGCGAGATGTTCACGCGCCAAATAATCAAGCGATTGCATTTCTTGTAAACGGCTGATACACCGTTTGAACTCAAACTCGAGTGTGCCGGTAGAATACAACTCTGTGATAGGTGCTTGTGCCGATATGATAAGCGTCACATTTCGCTCATAAAACTCATCCACTAACGCAATAAAACGCCGAGCGGCATCGTCATTCTGTTGGCTCAATTGCTTTACATTGGATAAAATCACGGTGTTATATAGACGACTAATTTCCATATAATCCACTTGTGAGCGCGCAGTTTCACACAACTGTGTAAAATCAAACATGACAATACAGTCTGACACTTTGCGCGTGTTAATTAAGCGCCCTTCAATTTCAATGGCCTCATCCACTCGCCCAGGCTCTGGAGATAACTTATCAAAATAAGCAAATAAATTATCATCCGCTTTTTTGTCTAAGGGACTATGAAATATTTCAGCTTGTTCAAGTGTACGTAATCGGTAATCAATACCAGAGTCCACATTCACGACTTCAGTATTGGCGTTAACAAGCTCTATTGCGGGTAAAAATCGCGCGCGTTGCAGGCCATTTCGATATAAATCATCGGGTACAATGTTTGAGGTGGCCACCAAAACTATATCACGAGCAAAAAGCGCCTGCATCAAGCCTCCTAGTAACATCGCATCGGTGATATCTTGCACAAAAAATTCATCAAAACATATAATATCGGTTTCTTTTTTAAAAATATCAGCAACGACTTCAAGTGGATTTTTAACATCTTGAAGTTTTTTTAATTCATCGTGAACACGATGCATAAAACGGTGAAAATGCACACGCATTTTCCTCTCGCTGGGCAATGCTTCAAAAAACGTATCAACTAAATATGTTTTCCCTCGGCCAACACCTCCCCAAAAATACAATCCTTTAATTTTTTTTGGCTCTGGTTTCTTAGCAAAAATACGAGATAGAAAACTGCCCGAAGGGGCGACTGGTTGGGCGCATAAATCATCATACAAACGTTGCAAATGCTTAACCGCATTTTCTTGTGCACTGTCATACTGGAAATCTTCCGTTTGTAGGTCTTGTTGATATTTTTGCCAAGGAGTCATCATTTTTTACACTGTTAACCGTTTTTATTTGTTCTCTATATTAACACGCAACCAATCTACGCGTATATTGAACAACTAGGTAGATTTTATTCTTATCGCAAATATACGGTTCTAATTTTTTAACTGAGACTGCGATAATTCATAGGAGAGAAATATGACAACCATCGTTTGGTTAGGACTTTTGATTATTACAGGTGTTGTTAGTTTTTTTATTGGTGCTCAAGTCACTAGAAAACAATTGAAACAAACGGAATTAGAACAGCAAGCTATTCAAGCAAAAAGTGAATTAGAACAATATCGTCAAGATGTCTCTGATCACTTAGCCAGTACAAAAAAACTGATGAGCAAGATGCAAGAAAGCTACACGCAACTATTTAGCCATGTAGAACAAACAGATCAAGTGCTATTAACTGAAAAGCCAACTCACCCAAGTGAGCCATTCTTTTCCAAAGAAACAACAGAGCAGCTTCATGCTTCTCTAAAAAGCCGGCCTGAACGCAGAAGAGCAAGTAATCGCTCTGATGACTCAGCACAACCCGTTGACTATGTAGAAGGCGAATCGGGTATTTTTTCTGGTGAAAGTTTAGAAAATGAGCAAACAAAAGTATCTTGATGAACTTTTTTTTGACCCCATAGTCAGTAAGTACAGATAACCAAATAGCGAATTGACGTTGGTCCGATAATTATGTTCCAATGTCTTTTCAATAACTAACTGCTTTTTTCGGAGTACTTATTGACTATGAAATTGAAATTCTCGTTATTATCAGCGACACTTTTATCTTCAACTTTCTTATTAAATCCCAGTGTCTCTTTCGCTAAATTGCCTGTTGCTGTTAATGGCCAAACCTTACCGACCCTAGCCCCTATGCTAGAGCGTGTTACCCCAGGGGTCGTTAGCATCCAAGTTTCTGGCGCAAAAGAAGTGCGTCGCCGCGTTGACCCATTTGATTATTTTTTTGGCCAACCTCAACCTCGCAGCCAAAAGCGTCAATTCAGTGGATTAGGTTCAGGTGTCATCATTGATGCAAGTGAAGGTTATGTCGTCACCAATAACCATGTGATTGCTGATGCTGAAAAAATCATTGTTACTTTAGAAGATGGTAGAGAATTTGATGCTAAATTAGTTGGCACTGACAAAGAATCTGACATTGCATTATTAGAGATTGAATCAGAAGAACTTACAGAAGTAAAACTCGCGAACTCCGATGTGCTACGAGTTGGGGATTTTGCGGTAGCAATAGGTAACCCTTTCGGACTGAGCCATACGGTTACATCAGGGATTGTAAGTGCGCTTGGTCGAAGTGGTTTAAACATTGAAGGGTATGAAGACTTTATACAAACCGATGCAGCAATTAACCAAGGAAACTCTGGTGGTGCTTTAGTTAACTTAAAAGGCGAACTAATTGGTATTAATACTGCGATTTTAGGAGCATCTGGTGGTAATGTGGGCATTGGTTTTGCTATCCCTTCCAATATGATGAAGAACTTAGTTGACCAAATAGTGGAGTTTGGTCAGGTTAGGCGTGGCTCTCTCGGTATTCAAGGTAGGACATTAGATGCAGGTATTGCTAAAGCACAAGGCTTTGATGTAAAGCAAGGGGCTTATGTTGCACAAGTTGTCAATGATTCTGCAGCCAGTGAAGCTGGGATATTAGCAAATGACGTTATTGTGTCAGTCAATGGTGACGATATTCAAAGTTTCGCCGAATTGGCAAGTAAAATTGCAACCATCGGAGAGGGACGTACCGTCAAAGTGGGAGTCTACCGCGATGGGAAAACCCGTTCGATTAACGTCACGCTCAAAGGACAAGGTGAACTACAAGCCCAAGCCGATAAAGTCCATCCTATGTTGCGCGGCGCAGTACTTGAAAGCGGAGAACGTGAGGGGAATAAAGGCGTGATAGTTTCATCAGTTGAAGCTCGCTCTCCCGCTGCACGCGTTGGATTAGAAGAAGGCGATGTAATTATGCAAGTGAATCGACAACGGATTGACAGCATCCGAGAAATGGGCAGCTTAATTGAGGACATCCAAGGAAATATCGTCCTCGGCATTAAAAGAGGTCGCGACTCGGTATTTCTTTTAATTCAATAATCACTTTTTCAATAAAAAAACACAGTGGTTCTTGCCGCTGTGTTTTTATTTGTGCCATCATAAACAATAAATAAATATAAATAGATTACGACTGTGCTTAAACTACTTCGCTTTATTATGCCGCCATTGCTAGCAGGCCTCGGCATTGCTTTTTTAATCATTTGGTTCACGCCAAACTTACGCAGCGCAGTGCTGCCTAAAATTGATGTATCAAGCCGATATAGTAATACTCATATGAGCTTTGCTGATGCGGTTGAAAAAGCCTCCCCCGCTGTAGTCACTATTTTTTCTGAAGGGATCACCTCTGTTCCTAGGTTTAAGCGTGCAAATACCACACAAGAGCTCGGATCTGGCGTCATCATGTCAAACGACGGTTACATATTAACAAACTACCACGTGGTCAATAATGCAGATCAAATCATGGTCATTTTAACTGACGGACGTATTTTCAATGAAGTTCAAGTGATTGGTTTTGATACAGTAACTGACTTAGCCTTATTAAAAATCGATGAGCAACACCTTCCCGTTATTCCAATGGATGACACTTTCAATCCTCGAGTTGGTGATGTTGTCTTAGCGATTGGTAATCCACTAAATTTGGGTCAAACTATTACTCAAGGTGTGATCAGCGCAACGGGGAAGAAACTGACTCCGGACAATTCTTATAGCAGCCTATTACAAATGGATGCGGCCGTGAATGTCGGCAACTCAGGCGGCGCATTAATAAATTCAAATGGCACATTGGTCGGGCTCACTTCAGCCCAATTTAGAACTCGCTATAATATCGACATTCAAGGGATTTCCTTTGCGATTCCCTACTCACTTGCTAAAGAAGTCATGGAGAAATTAAAACGTGATGGCAGAGTGGTTCGCGGATACCTTGGATTCACCGGAAATGCGGTCGATAGCACGGGTAAAGTCGTTACTGACTTATACACCAAAGTGGTTGGGCTCAGAGTTAATAACATAGACCCCTTAGGGCCTGCATGGCAATCAGGCATGCAAGATAATGACATCATTGTCAAAGTTGCAGGTAATGCTGTCACCAACCCGCAGCAAACACTTAAATTTATTGGTAACACTCGCCCTGGCACCATATTAGAGTTCGAAGCATACCGAAATACCGAGCTATTAACTTTTCAAGTCACAGTTGCAAAACTTGAAAGCAGAACCCAGTAGCGGTTTATATATAATAACCCAAGAAAAAAGCGAGCTTAAGCTCGCTTTTTTCTTAATCACTCAGAAAGTGTTAATTGTGCTTTCTTTTAATATTAGCACCAAGCTTACTTAGCTTATCTTCGATTCTTTGATAGCCGCGGTCAACATGATAGATGCGATCAACCACTGTTTCACCACTAGCTACTATCCCTGTCAATATCAAGCTTGCAGAAGCTCGCAGATCTGTTGCCATGACTTGCGCACCACTTAGTTTATCGGTTTCTCCACAGATCGCTGTATTGCCCTCTAAACGAATATTTGCGCCCATTCTTTGCAGCTCTGGCACATGCATAAAACGGTTCTCAAAAATAGTTTCAGTGATAGTTGCACTACCCTGCGCAACAACATTCAATGCGGTAAATTGAGCCTGCATATCCGTAGGGAACCCTGGATGTGGCATTGTCTTAATGTTTACAGCCTGCAACGCACGCTGTCGCATATCAACATAAATACTGTCTGCAGTCACTTCCACCAATGCATTCGCAGCTCTAAGCTTTTCTAGCACAGGCTCTAAACTCGTGTGATCCGTACTCTTACACAAGACTTCGCCTTTCGCCATCGCCGCGGCAACTAAGAAAGTCCCCGTTTCAATTCGATCTGGTAGGATTCTATGTTCGCACCCTAAGAGCTGCTCGACCCCTTGTACCTCAATGCGACTAGTACCAGCCCCTTTGATATTCGCCCCCATAGCAATCAAGCACTCAGCTAAATTGACTATTTCAGGTTCTTGAGCTGCATTTTCTAAAACTGTTACGCCGTCAGCCAATGTTGCCGCCATCAACAGGTTTTCTGTCGCTCCAACACTCACCATTTCCATATATATTTCAGCGCCCTGCAAGCGCCCGATCGATTTGGCATTGATATAACCATTTTCAACAGTTATTTCAGCCCCCATACGCTCTAAGCCTTTGATATGAATATCAACAGGCCTAGCACCGATTGCACAGCCTCCAGGTAAAGACACCTGAGCTTCACCGAAACGAGCCAGTAAAGGCCCCAAAGCAAGTACTGATGCACGCATTTGCTTTACAAGCTCATAGGGAGCAAGTACTTTATCAACACAACTACCATCTATTTCAAGTACACTTCCTTGCCAAGCAACACCAGCCCCCAGTGTCTTCAAAAGCGCTTCCGTTGTGCCTATATCACGTAATTGAGGGACATTGCTAAAACGGCTTTTACCATTTGCTAGTAATGCAGCAAATAAAATGGGCAATGCAGCGTTTTTTGCACCTGATATTGTGACTTCACCCGCTAAAGTAGTGCCACCTTGGATAATAAACTGATCCATCGAGGCCTCTTATTGTGGAAGGATAAACTTACGTTCTCTTTGCCACTCCGTTGGCGTAAATGCTTTAATACTTACAGCATGAATCGTCCCATCTGAAATAGTATCCATCAGTGGTCCATATACTAACTGTTGTTTTTTAACGCGGCTAAGCCCATCAAAACATGCTCCAACGGCAATCACTTCATAATGACTTCCATTCGCTTTAACTACCACTTCATTAAGCGACAGCGCCTCTTTTAATAATGTTTCGACTTCGTTTATTTCCATTATATTCACTCAAATAAGGTTGAAACCTGACCCAATGCCATCAAATTGCGCAATTGTTCAGGTATATTCTTAAGCTCAAGACGTTTATCTTGTTGCTGCAATTTACCTAAAGAGTGAATTAACCAAGCTAAGCCCGCTGTGTCAACCCTTGATACGTTAGAAAGGTCAAAATAGAGGGTTGATTGGGCACTTTCTAACTGTCGGTTAAGAAGTCGTTCATCTGTTAAGCTATTTCTGGTCAATTCACCATTGACATAAATGATGCCATCACTTTGTGATTTAAAGTGAACCTTAGTTGCTGCCATCATCCCCCCTAAATTGTACTGGAAGTCGACTTTTCTTATCGAGCAACTGAATCACATGCTCAATACCCTGCTGACGTAAAATACCGTGCAGTTCTGTTTGCTTAGCATCCAACAAACTAATTCCTTCCGCCATCATGTCATAAGCTCGCCATTCATTATTTTTCCCTTTACGCACTTTAAAATCGATACGAATATCAGGTTTACCTGCTTCGATTATCTTCGTTTTAACGATTGCGACATCATCTTTTGAAAAGTCTTTTACGGCCCCAAATTCTACTTTCTGATCTGTGTATTGAGTAAATACGCCAGCATACGTTGCGACTAAGTAACGTTGAAAAACATCAATAAAAGTACGCACATGTTTAATTGCTTGTGCTTTATCTTTTTTATTTTCCATTGTACGAATTTTTTGTATGTAGCTTCCCAACACTCGATAAGCGGCATATTTATAATCAATATACGGCATCAGCTCCTCTTTCACGATCACCCGTAGGTGCTCTTTATTTTTTTGCACCTTTTCTTGATCTCGCGCCACGCGCTTAAATGTGTTATCAGCAACTTGTTGCACCATGCTATAAGGATCACTTAAATCAACTTTAGCCAGGCTTTGCATACTAACCATTGCCAACAACCCTGCAAATACGCAAATCCACTTACGAAGCATCATCATTATTCACTACCTTGGTTAAATAAGAATTGACCGATTAACTCTTCCAATACCAGTGCTGATTTTGTATCTGTGATTAAATCTCCGTTTCTCAGAGCTTTACTTTCAACTCCAAATAAGTCTTCTAGCTCATCAGAAGCATCATCATGCGCAACCTCATACCCAAAACAAGACTGACGAGCTGACTCTGAAGCAATCACCGGAGAAATGCCTAAATACTGCTCACCTAAAATCCCCGATGTTAAAATTGACACTGAGGTTGTATCTGAAAACTGACACTCATAATTTGCATCTATCGTCATATTGACCACAGGCACAAACTCTTGAGGGTGAATGCTAATACCTTCAACTCGACCAATAACAACTCCACCGACTTTAATTGGAGCTCTGGCTTTTAAGGAGCCGATATTTTCAAATTTAGCGTTTAATGTGTATGTTTCACCACTACCGCTAATACCTGAATTCGCCACTTTCAGTGCAAGTACCGCAAATGCCAGCACGCCTAAAGCAACAAACAATCCAACTAAAATTTCTATTTTCCGTGTATTCATGACGATTTAAAACCTTTTAACCTGAAAACATGACAGCAGTGAGTAAGAAATCAAACCCAAGCACTGCCAATGAAGAATGTACAACCGTTTCTGTTGTTGCTTTACTGATCCCTTCTGATGTGGGAATACAGTCATAGCCTTTATAAAGTGCGATCCAAGTCACTACCAATGCAAAAACAAAACTCTTAATAATACCATTGAGAATATCTTTTTCGAACGACACTTGTGCTTGCATGATCGACCAGAAACTACCAGAATCAACGCCTAACCAATCAACACCAACCAAATGCGCACCTAAAATGGCCACTGCGGAAAATATCAAAGCAAGCAATGGCATACTAATAAATCCAGCCCAAAACCGAGGAGCGATAACGCGCTTTAATGGGTCAATAGCCATCATCTCTAAACTAGAAAGTTGCTCTGTTGCTTTCATCAAACCGATTTCAGCCGTTAAAGCACTGCCCGCTCTTCCGGCAAAAAGCAATGCCGTTACTACCGGACCCAGTTCTCGTAATAAACTCAATGCGACCAAAGGCCCTAAGCTATCCTCCGCACCATAGCCAACCAACACAGTATAGCCTTGTAACGCCAAGACCATGCCAATGAAGAGTCCTGAAACCATGATAATTAAAAGTGACTGGTGACCAATCATATAAAGCTGGCGGATAAGCAGCGGCGTGCCCTTTCTTATATTTGGCATGTTAACCAATGCGCCAAATAACATGCTAGTCGAGCGTCCTAACGATGCAAATCGACCCAGTGTTTTATGACCTAACTTCTGAAAAAAGTTAATCACACAGCACCTCCGCTCAATAGCTCTTGCTCATAAGGATTTGCAGGTTGGTGGAATGGCACCGGTCCGTCAGATAAACCTTGTAAGAATTGCTGAACTAGCTGAGAACGATGAGCAAGCATTTCTTGCGCTGTACCACTTCCAATAACCCCCTGTTCCGCAATAATAATTACGTGCTCGGCAATACTTAATACCTCAGTTACATCATGAGTCACGATAAGTGATGACAACCCGAGCACTTCGTTTAAGGATTTAATTAACTTGACCAAGACCCCCATTGAAATAGGGTCTTGTCCAGCAAAAGGTTCATCATACATAATTAATTCAGGGTCCAATGCAATCGCTCTCGCGAGTGCAACACGACGCGCCATCCCCCCCGACAATTCTGATGGCATTAAGTCACGAGCCCCACGTAATCCGACGGCTTGCAATTTCATTAATACAACTAAGCGGATCAATTCTTCATTTAATGTAGTATGTTCACGCAACGGAAAAGCGATATTGTCAAAAACAGACATATCTGTAAAAAGTGCGCCACTTTGAAAAAGCATACTCATATTCTTGCGTGCATCATACAATGCAGCACGTGTCATACTGGGAATGCTCTTGCCTTCAAATAAAATATCCCCACTATCTGGCTTGAGTTGACCACCAATCAAACGTAACATCGTTGTCTTACCAATACCACTGGGGCCCATAATCGCCGTAATTTTCCCTTTTGGTACCGAGAAACTCATATTCTTATAGATGGTCTTTTCACCACGTGAAAATGTCACATCCTTGATCTCAACTATTGCTTGCGACAAGTCGCTCTCCACATCTAGTTTGACTAATTATGTCATAATACGATTTTTTGCCGCCCGAGGGAAAATACATTTCGTAAAATTTTGTAATATAACATGTCTCTTTCAATGTTACCGAGCCCCCTTGCTATCAATATGAACAACCTCCTTTTATTTATACTTTTTTTGTCGCATTTGTTACTATTTGCATCAATGACACTTTATCACTTGGCATAATTTTAATGGTTCTATCTTTTATTATCCTCATTCTTGGTTTTGCAGCCCTAGTCTGGAGTGCTGATCGTTTTGTTTTTGGCGCGGCTGCACTCGCTCGTAACTTTGGAGTACCAACATTGATAGTCGGCTTAACGGTCGTCGCAATGGGCTCATCAGCACCTGAAATGATGGTAGCAGGTCAAGCGGCTTTGGCTAATAAAACAGATACAGCGGTAGGCAACGCGATAGGCTCAAATATCGCAAACATTTTACTCGTATTAGGGATCACTGCGTTATTACGTCCATTATCTGTTAGTTCAGGGATCCTCAAGCGTGAAATGCCGTTACTTGTCATTGTCTCATTAGCAGCATGGTTCATCATAAGCGATAATTACTTCAGTTTGATTGAAGGTTCCCTATTATTGGTCGGCTTTGTACTATTTTTACTGACGTTAATCATCATCACAAAACAAAAAGGCAATCAAAACGATCCTCTAGTTAATGAAGCTTGTGACGAAGTGCCTGAAAATGTCCCTACGAAGAAAGCCGTATTTTGGTTAGTCGTTGGTATGGTATTGTTACCCGTCAGCTCACACTACCTTGTCGGCTCAGCTGTCGATATCGCAAAATTTTTTGGCATGAGCGACTTATTAATTGGGCTAACAATCATAGCGATCGGAACCAGTTTGCCTGAACTTGCTGCATGTATTGCTGGCGTATTAAAAAAAGAAGATGACCTCGCCCTTGGTAACATCATCGGCTCTAATATCTTTAACATACTCGCGGTTTTATCCATTGCTGGCATTTTAAACCCAGCTTCTCTAGATTTGAATATTGCACAACGAGACATCTATATCATGTTAGCAGCCACTGCCGCGCTTATTCTTATGAGCCTAAGTTTCACAGGATCTCGACAAATAAACCGTATAGAAGGAGGGCTGTTATTAGCCGCTTTCATTAGCTATATGTATTACATTATTTCATTCTAGGAAGTCACTGATGAGCCAAATAAATTTTTCTAAGACTGCAAGACAAGTGATCAAAATTGAGCGCCAAGCTATAGATGAAATCACGCAGTATATCGATGAGAGCTTTGAAGCTGGCTGTGAAACTATCTTTAATTGTACAGGTAGAACGATAGTCATTGGCATGGGAAAATCAGGTCACATTGGGAGTAAGATTGCAGCGACATTTGCCAGTACTGGTACCCCCGCTTTTTTTGTTCACCCTGGGGAAGCCAGTCATGGTGATTTAGGCATGATCACCAAAGAAGATGCTGTCCTGCTGATCTCTAATTCAGGTGAAACGAGCGAAATTTTGAGTATCATACCTGTGATTAAGCGCATTGGCGCAAAAACGATCGCAATGACCGGTAATTCGCACTCAACCATTGCTAAGTTAGCCGATGTACATTTATGTATTGCCGTATCGAAAGAAGCCTGCCCATTAGGACTTGCTCCAACAGCTAGTACAACGGCAACATTGGTAATGGGTGATGCACTCGCCGTCGCTTTGTTAGAGGCAAGAGGCTTTACAGCCGATGATTTTGCACTTTCTCACCCTGGTGGTGCATTAGGGAAAAGACTATTACTGACCATCGATGACATCATGCACAAAGGCGCCGAAGTACCCGTAGTGACTGATCTAGACACGGTAAAAGCTGCGCTTTTCGAGATGTCAGCCAAAGGATTAGGAATGACAGCCGTAATTAACTCTGAATCTCGCTTATGTGGTATTTTTACAGATGGGGATTTAAGGCGAATCATTGAACAAAGAATTGATTTACATAACGCACTCATTAGCGAGGTAATGACTAAAAGCTGTGCAACCGTACATGCAAATATTCTTGCAGCTGAAGCATTGAATATAATGGAAACGAAACGAATTAATGGTTTGATTGTCATAGATGATAACCACTACCCGGTCGGTGCTTTAAATACGCAAGATTTACTACGAGCAGGAGTTTTATAATGCAATTCTCAGACTTATATCAACCTATCAGTGATGTTGCATACAGCAAGGCTGCTAATATTAAGCTACTGATATGTGATATTGATGGCGTTTTTTCTGACGGTCGGATTTACCTTGGCAACAACGGTGAAGAATTAAAAGCATTTAATACAAAAGATGGGTTTGGCATCAAAGCTCTAATCAATAGTGGCGTGCAAGTTGCCGTTATTACTGGCCGGCATTCACAGATTGTTCAGCAAAGAATGACTAGCTTAAACGTACAGCATATTTATCAAGGCCAAGAAAATAAACTGCTGGCATATGACACACTAAAGCAAGCATTAGATTTACAAGATGAAGACATCGCTTATATCGGAGATGATGGCCCTGATTTGCCCGTCATGCAATTAGTGGGCTTTTCAGTCGCAGTTAACGATGCTCACCCTCTTATAAAGCGCGTTGCGCATTATACAACCATGTTACCTGGAGGGTTTGGTGCTGTACGTGAATTAACCGATTTGATTATGTTAGCACAAGGTCACTCGTTAGGTACCACTGGAACAAGCACATGACCATAAATCGAATTGCATTATTGATTATCTTTTCAATGATTATGGGATGGTTGTGGTACCCTTACTTCACCCACCCCCCGTCATCAGAAAACGGTACCAGTGATGTCATTGCTAAGCCAGATTATATAGCAACACAATTACAACAAACAATCTATGATGAAACGGGTGTTCGTAGCCATACAGTAACTGCGGATAAAATGGAATTATATCAAGAGCTTGGCTTTAGCCATTTTGAAGCACCTATTTTTACTTTATATAACGGGCCTAAAAACTGGAAAATCACAGCAACTGAAGCCACATTATACGAAAATAACATACTCATTTTGGAAGGTAATGTTGTGGCGCAAAATCTAACAGATAAAGCCATGATTACACATATCAACGCGGACCATATTCGGGTTGAAATTATCAATAAACTAATGCAATCGGAGCAACCGGTAGAAATCACAGGTCCAGACTTACTCATCACAGGTAAAGGTCTGCACGCCGATTTAAATACCGATGTTATAGAGCTAATTAACCATACTAGAACCATTTATTATGACCAATAGATTAATAGTCACCGTAGCCTTTATTGGGCTTACATTCAGCAGCGCGCTTGCGGCCAACAATAATGACTTTGCATCACAAGTATCAATTAAAGCAGGCAAGCAAACCGCACAATTAAAAACCAACATTGGTATTTTTGAACAAAATGTTGAAATTATACATGGTAATAGACAAATTAACGCTGATCGCCTAGAAGTGCATAGACGGGCTGAGTTAGGAGAAAATAAACAACTGCTTGTCGCTACAGGTAACCCAGCGCGTTTTACCGAGACACAAGCTGATGGCACCGTATTAAGTGCCACGGCGAGTGAGGTTCGATATGATGTAGCGAATAAAAAGCTGACAATCAAAGGTGATGCAGAAATTAACCAAGCAGGCCAAATCATAAAAGCACAATCCATAATTTACGATATGGATAAACAATTAATAAATGCTGAAAAGGGTAATGAAAATACTGGCCGAGTACACACAATTCTAGTCCCAGAAAAAAAATCGAATAAAGAACAAGGCAAATAATAAATGAGTACTTTGACTGCAACCGCTTTGGCTAAAAGCTACAAAGGACGACAAGTCGTAAAAAATGTCAGCCTTGCCGTCGAGGCAGGCAGTATTGTTGGCTTGCTAGGCCCCAACGGGGCAGGTAAAACGACCAGTTTTTATATGATTGTTGGATTAGTGCCAAGCGACAACGGTACCGTAACAATTGATGACCACGATATCACCCTGTTACCGATGCACAGTCGAGCAAGGTTAGGCATAGGTTATTTACCGCAAGAATCTTCCATCTTTCGAAAGTTAACCGTTTACCAGAACTTAATGGCTATTTTAGAAACTCGTAATGAGCTGAGTAAACCTGATCGAGAGCAAATTCTTAATGAATTATTAGATGAATTCAACATCCAACATATACGTACAAGTCAAGGTATGGCATTGTCAGGAGGTGAACGTCGAAGAGTCGAAATTGCTCGCGCTTTAGCCGCAAACCCAAAATTTATCCTGTTAGATGAGCCTTTTGCTGGTGTTGACCCAATTTCGGTGTTAGATATAAAGAAAATTATCGAACATTTAAAAAAACGCGGTATAGGTGTTCTGATCACAGATCATAATGTACGAGAAACACTTGATGTGTGCGAAAAAGCATACATAGTTTCACATGGTGAATTAATTGCATCAGGTACTCCAGAACACGTGCTTGCCGATCAAACTGTTCGAGATGTCTACCTAGGTGAACAATTCAGGCTATAGTTATAGTATCTAGGTAATTTTAATAATTGATTAATAGAAAGGATTGTTAGAGATACATGAGGCAATCGTTACAGCTGCGCATGGGTCAGCAATTAACCATGACACCCCAATTACAACAGGCTATCCGCTTGTTGCAATTGAGCACGCTAGATCTCCAACAAGAAATCCAAGAAGCCTTGGACAGCAACCCATTACTGGAAGTTGAAGAATCAGAGCATGAAAACGACAACGAAAATATAGAAAAAGAACATAAAGAGCTCTCGAAAGAAGAATCTAATTCAGACAGTATTGAAGAAGCTCCAGTCAGTGACTATGAGCTTGATGCAGACGCGGCTATGAGTAAAGACACTGTTAGCGAAGAACTTGCGATGGATGTCACATGGGATGAATACATGAGTGCTGCACCAGCAACAAGCAGCGGCCCTATGCCTGAAGACGAAAACATGTACCAAGGCGCAACCACCGAATCGCTCCATGAATACTTAATGTGGCAACTAGAACTGACCCCGTTTAGTGATACTGATAGAGGGATCGCTGTCGCTATTGTGGAAGCCGTGGATGATGGTGGTTTATTAACCTTATCGACCGATGAAATCTTAGAAAGCCTTAATGACGAGAGTTCAGAAGATGCCATTGAACTTGATGAAATTGAGGCTGTCCTGAAACGCATTCAATTATTTGACCCTGTCGGCATTGCTGCTCGGAGCTTACAAGAATGTTTATGTATCCAGCTTAATCAGTTTGATAAAAGTACACCTTGGCTGGAACATACTAAACATGTGCTCACCGAACATATCGACTTACTTGCAAGTCGAGACTATCGAACGCTAATGAAAAAGACGAAGCTGAAAGAGTCCGATTTAAAAGAAGTCATGACTCTAATACACAGCTTAAATCCAAAACCTGCGGCCAGTATCATCCGCGAAGAGTCTGAATATGTCATACCTGATGTCTCTGTGAAAAAAGTGAAAGGCCGATGGTTAGTTGAATTAAACCCTGATTCAATGCCGAAAATTAGAGTCAATGATCACTATGCGGCGATGTCTCGCTCAATGAAATCAAGCACTGATAGTCAATTTATTCGTTCGCATTTACAAGAAGCTAAATGGTTTATTAAAAGCTTAGAAAGCCGCAATGATACGTTAATGAAAGTAACTAATTGCATTGTGCAGCAACAACAGGCATTCTTTGAACATGGCCCTGAAGCAATGAAACCTATGGTGCTAAATGATGTGGCTGAAATGGTAGAGATGCATGAGTCCACTATTTCACGTGTCACAACACAAAAATATATGCACACACCTAGGGGCATTTTTGAGTTGAAATATTTCTTCTCGAGCCATGTGAGTACCGAAAACGGAGGTGAATGCTCTTCCACAGCGATTAGAGCATTGATCAAAAAGCTCATTGCCGCCGAAAATACTGCTAAGCCATTAAGTGATAGCAAAATTGCGGATATATTGGCAGAGCAAGGAATCAAAGTGGCCCGACGTACGATAGCAAAATATCGGGAGTCGTTAGCCATTCCACCGTCGAATCAGCGTAAAAGCTTGATATAAGACGTAATATCAAAGAAGGAAAATGCTCATGCAACTAAATTTAACTGGTCGTCACGTAGAAGTAACTGAATCACTAAGAGACTATGTCAACACCAAGTTTGCGAAGCTAGAAAGGCACTTTGATCATATCAATAATGTGCATGTGATTTTAGATGTTGAAAAACTCGTACAAAAAGCCGAAGCGACCTTACACTTAAGCGGAGCAGAAGTATTTGCCTCTACCGAGCATCAAGATATGTATGCTGCTATTGATGGTTTGGTTGACAAGCTAGACAGACAAGTAATCAAACACAAAGAAAAGCTTACTCGACATTAACCATGAAACTTAGCTCAATAATCAACAAGGACTGCAGTAAAGCTGCGGTCCTTTTTAATAGCAAAAAACGTATTCTCGAATACGTTAGCGAACTTACACATGAACAGTTACCCCACCTAGAACAGCATGATGTTTTATCTGCACTCATGTCTAGAGAGAAGTTAGGCAGCACTGGAATTGGTAAAGGCATCGCTATTCCACATGGCAGAATGCAAGGTATCGAACAAGTTTTTGCGATGATATTAGTTAGTAAAAAACCAGTTCCATTCGATGCCATAGACAATCGTCCAGTCGATATTTTTGTTGCACTCATTGTACCTGAAGGTGATAATCAACAGCATCTGAAAACACTCGCTGCAATTGCTGAAAGCTTAAAAGATAAAGAGTTCTGTAAGCAGTTGAGACATGCCTGCAATGATACCGAGCTCTATAGTATTATTAAGGCTCAAGATTAGTAAATAGGGGATAATTGTGGAATTAATCATTATTAGTGGTCGCTCTGGTTCTGGGAAGTCCGTTGCATTAAGAGTGTTAGAAGATTTAGGCTACTATTGTGTTGACAATATTCCGGTCAATTTACTTCCGTCTTTGGTTAGAAGCGTGTCTGAGAGCTATGACAAAATTGCGGTCAGTATTGATGTGCGTAACTTGCCAAAACAACAGCAAGAGTTCAACGATATTCTTGAGTATTTACCAGGATTTGCTAATCCGATATTATTTTACTTGGACAGTGATGATCAAACATTGATCAAACGCTTTTCTGAAACTCGCAGGCTACACCCACTCTCTATAAATAACTTACCATTAGATCTGGCGATTAAAGAAGAAAAGCAGCTATTGGATGTACTGATCACCAGTGCCGATGTATTTATTGATACAACCGACCTCAGTGTCCACCAGTTAGCTGAATCTATCCGTGAGCGGATTTTAGGTAAAAAAGATAAACAACTTATTATTACCTTTTTATCTTTTGGCTTTAAACACGGCATGCCAAAAGATGCTGATTATGTGTTTGATGCACGCTTCCTGCCTAACCCTCATTGGGAACCAGAACTAAAACCACTAACGGGCTTAGATCAACCCGTTCAAGAGTATTTAGCTGGGCATAGCATCGTACAAAAATTCACTTGGCAAATTCAAACCTTTGTACAAACGTGGTTACCCCATCTTGAACGTAATAACCGCAGCTATCTTACCATCGCTATCGGCTGTACAGGCGGGCAACATCGCTCTGTGTATTTAGCGCAAACAATTGGGGAAAGTTTTCAACGATCTCATCCAAATGTTCAGATCCGTCATCGTGAGCAAAACAATTAATACAATGT
Organism: Pseudoalteromonas sp. MMG012; assembly: GCF_018100875.1. Lineage (NCBI taxonomy): Bacteria > Pseudomonadati > Pseudomonadota > Gammaproteobacteria > Alteromonadales > Pseudoalteromonadaceae > Pseudoalteromonas > Pseudoalteromonas sp. MMG012. Next base: position 33,966 of record NZ_JAGJEF010000010.1, on the reverse strand, counting down.
ATTATGAGGGTACTTTCTTAATTCAGAATAAGTGTGGTCTGCATGCCAGAGCCGCAACAGTACTGGCACAACTGGCCATCAAGTTCGACGCAAAAATTACCTTATACCAAGATGACAAAGAAGCTGCTGGCGACAGTGTTTTGGCATTACTTTTGTTAGAAAGTAGCCAAGGAAAATACGTAAGGATCAAGTGCGAAGGGCCTGATGCTCAATCTGCCTTAAACGCGATTGGCACCTTGATAGAACAAAAATTTCACGAGCAAGAATAACTTTCCAAGCACAAGAAGTTAATATTATTACCTCTTTCTCACATGGCAACACACTCTAAAGTACGTTAAACTCTCAAGCCAAAGGCTGCGTACCTCTGCATCACTCAATTTCTTATTATATAGTATAAAATCACCTGGGTACGCGTAAAGATACTAACAAAACAACATCATTAGGACGCCTATGCCTGAAGCGCTTGAACAAGATTATACGCTACAACAACTCCAGCAAGTCACGCTTGCGCTTAATAGTGGACAATTTGTTCAAGTCAGGCGAATTTTAGCAGAAACAGCTCCATGTGATACGGCCCTATTACTTGAATCTTCACCGCACAAAGTACGTACCCAGCTTTGGAAGCTGGTCGACCCTGATATACAAGGTGACGTACTGGAAGAACTGTCTGAAGATGTGCGTCTTGGCATTATCGCAAAAATGGACCCTGAGCTTATTGCCGCCGCTACGGAAGATATGGGTGATGATGACTTAGGAGAAGTACTACGGGGCTTACCTGATACCATCTACCTCGACGTTGTCGGTAGTATGGACACACAAGATCGTGAACGTGCCACTCAAGCGCTATCGTATCAAGAACGCTCTGCTGGCGCACTGATGAACAGCGATACAGTCACAATCCGAGCTGATGTGTCATTAGATGTTGTATTACGCTACTTGCGGTTGAAAGGCGAGCTACCAGACGGCACTGATGATTTATATGTAGTAGATAAAGACAACTGCTTTATCGGTGCTATGCCATTGAGTACACTGTTAACCAACCCGCCGGATAAACTGGTTCATGACCTCATGGACGAAGATAAAGAATCGATCCCTATTTCAATGGATGAAACCGAAGTCGCACAACTATTTGAGCGCCATAATTGGATTTCTGCGGCGGTTGTCGATGATAATAACCACCTACTAGGGCGAATTACAATTGATGACATCGTCGATGTTATTCGAGAGGATGCGGAACATAGCCTCCTCAGTATGGCTGGTTTAGATGACGAAGAAGACACCTTTGCGCCTGTTTTACAAAGTAGCCGCCGCCGTTCGATTTGGTTAGGGATCAACCTATTAACCGCGCTTCTAGCTGCTTTTGTTGCAAGCTTTTTCGAGAATACACTCGATATTTTACCCGTTCTTGCGGTCCTAAACGGGATAGTTCCTAGCATGGGTGGTGTGGCTGGTAGCCAAACTCTAACACTTGTTATTCGAGGGATTGCGCTTGGCCATATTAATCAAACTAATCAACGGTTTATTCTCGGAAAAGAGTTAGCCATTGGCGCTTTAAATGGATTACTTTGGTCATTATTGATAGCTGGTGTTGTTGCGCTATGGAAATGGGATTTCACACTCGGTGCTGTTATCGCCTTTGCGATGTTTATGAATTTACTTGCCGCTGGTATCGCTGGTGCGAGTATCCCAATAATTCTTAAAAGAATGAAAATAGACCCTGCTTTAGCGGGGAGCGTAGTACTTACAACCGTAACTGATATTGTCGGTATATTTGCTTTTCTAGGCACGGCGACTTGGTTTTTAACTTAAAGCTCAAGGTTTAAAGGCACTCAACCGGCCTTTAAACCTTATCCAACAGGCTTACTCCCCTGCCACTTGCATCGATTCAATAAGCACTGAGCCTGTTTGCACACTCCCTCGCACTTCAACATCGCCTCCTATAGCTTGAACACCTTTAAACATATCTTTTAGATTACCAGCGATGGTGATTTCACTTACGGGGTATTGAATTTGACCATTTTCAACCCAAAAACCAGCTGCTCCACGTGAATAATCACCAGTCACCGTGTTAACTCCTTGACCCATTAATTCTGTTACCAATAAACCTGTACCCATTGTTTTTAACACAGCACATAAGTCATCATGTGTCCGTTGTACTAACCAATTATGGATCCCCCCCGCATGTCCTGTCGCCGTCATGCCTAACTTACGAGCCGCGTAGCTAGCCATTAAATAGGTCTGTAATTCACCACCATGAATAATATCGCGATCTTGAGTTATCACCCCTTCGCTATCAAAAGGGCTTGATGCTAACCCTTTTAATAAATGGGGGCGTTCCTTAATTGAAACACACGAATTAAAGATCTGAGTATGCAAACTGTCGAGCAAGAAGGTTGATTTTCGGTATAAAGCGCCACCGCCAATGGCTGACACTAAGTGCCCAAATAAGCTATTAGCAATGTCAGCGCGAAATACGACAGGCGTTTTCATCGTTTTTATTTTTCGGCTATTTAATTTAGCAAGCGTAGATTCAGCAGCTTCAATACCCACTGATTCTGCCACTTTTAACCCATTTTTTTCTCGAGAAATTGTATATGCAGAATCCCGCTGCATCTGCTCACCATCTTGTCCGATAACCATCGTACTTAATGTGTGACGAGTACGAGGAAAACCTGCCACCAACCCATGACTGTTACCATAAACTCGTAAACCTTGATGGCTAGCAAAACTTGCACCATCAGAATTGACTATGCGCTTATCAAATTCTAACGCTGCTTTTTCAGCGTCTAAGCAAAACTCAATACCTTCTTCTGGGGATACATCCCACGGGTGATACAAATCAAGATCTGGTGGTGACATTTCTAATAACGCTTTGTCTGCCACACCATTGCAAGGGTCGTCTGAGGTAAACTTGGCAATATCAACCGCTTTTTCTACTACTGAACGCAATGCTTTGGGACTCAAATCGGCAGTTGATGCACTCCCTTTATGATTACCAACATAAACACTGATCCCCAAGCCTCCATCTTGATTAAATTCAATCGTATCAACTTCGCCCATGCGAGTACTTACTGATAAACCGGAGGTACTTGACATTGCAGCTTCAGCAGCCGTCGCTCCTAACTTTTTCGCATGTGTAAGGGCTTCTGACACAGCCTGCTTTACGTCATCAATTTGTTGATAAATGGGATCTTGTTGGGTTTTGCTCATGGGCATTTTCTCTGATAAGTTATTGCTTTATATTAATGCTAACACACATCACGATTATCGCCCCATTCAAGCAAAGCTTTTCCAACTTATAATTGGTATACTTAGCACAAATAGATTCCGACTAGTTTGAACCATGGCTAAGAAAAAGAAACCCGAAATTGAAGAAGAAATTATTTACGTTTCCAAAAGTGAACTGAAACGTGATGCCCAACAGTATCAGCAACTTGCTCTCGACTTAGCCAGCATGGCAAAAAAGCAACGTGATAAACTTCCCCTAACAGAAGACTTGCTGCAAGCAATGGTTGTCGCTGATAAGATTAGAGCGAAAAGTGAAGCTTATCGTAGACATATGAACTACATCACTAAAACGCTAAGAACGACTGAAAACATCGCAGAAATAGAAGCTGCGATTGATTTAATGCTGAATAAAAATAATCAAGCAGATGTGCTTCTCAATAAGATTGAACTTGTGAGAGACGAGTTAATCCAACAAGGTGACTCAAAAATTAACGAGCTACTCGTCGAATTCCCCAGTTTAGAACGCCAGAAAATGCGCCAACTCGTTCGTCAGGCCAAAAAAGAGTCCGATGCTGAAAAGCCAGCAAAAGGATTTAAAGAACTATTCCAATACTTAAAAGAAACCATGATGCCTTAATTCGTATCTTTAAGCATAAAAAAAACCAGCCGATGCTGGTTTTTTTATGCTTAATATCAAACTAAATTACGCCGTTCCACCCACCGTAATTTCATCAATTTTTAAACTTGGCTGGCCAACCCCCACGGGGACACTTTGACCATCTTTACCACACACCCCAACACCTCTATCGAGTTGTAAGTCATTACCAACCATTGAAACTTTGTGCATCACATCAGGTCCGTTACCTATCAAGGTTGCACCTTTAATCGGTCGCGTTATTTTTCCATTCTCAATCAAATACGCTTCAGAGGCAGAAAATACAAATTTACCAGATGTAATATCAACTTGCCCGCCGCCAAAATTAGACGCAAAGATTCCCTTTTTAACACTACTAATTATATCTGCTGGCGTATCCTCACCAGGTAACATATACGTGTTGGTCATTCTTGGCATTGGCAAATGTGCATAAGACTCCCTGCGTCCATTGCCCGTTGGCGCAACGCCCATTAAACGTGCATTCAGCTTATCTTGCATGTATCCCTTTAAGATACCTTTTTCAATTAAAACATTATATGCAGCAGGCGTTCCCTCATCGTCCACATTTAAAGATCCTCGACGGTCTGCGAGGGTACCATCATCTACAACAGTACACAGTTCTGAAGCCACCTGTTGACCTACTTTGCTACTAAATGCAGATGCCTCTTTTCGGTTAAAGTCGCCCTCTAAGCCATGCCCAACGGCTTCATGTAATAATACTCCTGGCCAGCCAGCACCCAATACCACTGGCATAGCACCTGCTGGTGCATCTACAGCCTCCAAGTTAACACGCGCCATACGCACCGCTTCTTCTGCATACTCTAGCCAACGTGGCTTCCCGTCCACTAACTCTTTAAAATAACCGTAGTCTAATCGAGCTCCACCACCGGCACCACCACGTTCTCGACGACCATTTTTTTCCAGTAATACAGAACAATTAAGTCGAATCAATGGACGAATGTCGGTTGCAAAAGTTCCATCACTCGCTGCTATAAGTACTTCTTCATATACCGCTGAAATTGAACTAACAACTTGCTGGGCATCAGGGGCTATATCTCTAATATGTGCTTCAATTTCACGTAACAGTGCAACTTTATCAGCATCCGCCATCTTAGTGATTGGCTGTACAGCTGAAAATTGCTGCTTTACGGCTATATCGCTAAATACCTGAACTTTTTTAGATTCACCCGATTGTGCAATGCTGCGTGCGGCCATCGCTGCTTTACTTAAAGCATCAAAGTTAATCGCATCTGAATATGAGAAACCCGTTTTCTCTCCTGATAATGCCCTAACACCCACGCCCCTCTCAATGTTATAGCTACCGTCTTTAACGATGCCATCTTCTAAGACCCAAGTTTCGTTATAACTCGATTGAAAATATAAGTCTGCATAATCCACTTGATGTTGGTGAATGTAATTTAGCGTTTGTTCAAGCTGCTCTCTGGTCAATTGACTATCAGCTAACAAATGTTGTTCAACATTATTCATAAAATTCACTCTTAAATCGATTATGTGCCAATACTGGCATTTTAGTTCTGATTTGCATGAGTTCTACCAAATCAATATCAGATTGGATCACTTTAGGTGCTTTTCCTGCATCGGCAAGTACCGTACCCCATGGTGATAATATTAGGCTATGTCCGAAGGTTTTGCGGCCATTTTCGTGTACCCCTGTTTGCGCAGCAGCAATAACATAACACTGAGTTTCAATTGCACGAGCTTGTAATAATGGCTGCCAATGCGCAACTCCTGTTACCACTGTGAATGCACTTGGGACCAATAAAAGCTGCGCTCCTTGCTCCACCATCATATGGTAAAGACCAGCAAAGCGCACATCATAACATACACTTAAGCCTATTTTTCCAAACGGGCTATCAACCACAACAACATCTCGACCTGCCACTGTGTGTGTTGATTCTCTATACCCTGTCGAACCATCATCAACGTCTACATCAAATAAATGTATTTTATTGTACTGGGCTACAATATTTCCCTTATCGTTCAGCAATATACTTGCAGCATAATACTGTCCATCTTTATAAGGTAACGCGATTGTGCCAGCTGCAAGCCAAATTCCGTAATGTTGGCAAAGCAATTTAAGTTTTTCAATCCATTGCCAATTAGACTCACTCAATGCCAAAGTATCACTGCTTGTATGACTAAATGCCAGCCAACTTTCAGGCAAACACACCAATGTTGGAGAAGATATTTCGAGTAATTCTAATTGCTTTGATAGATAAGCAAAATTCACTTCGGGATCGACACTCGAGCACATTTGTATTGCCACAACTTGCGGAACCGTTCGCATTTTATACGCCTTTCTCTGAACGATTGATATAAAGCACTTTATCAACCTCTTTGCGTTGCAATACTGCTGCGTCGCTTTGCGATGATTGAGGAGGCGTATTTTGGGCAGCCTGGGGCAATTCCATTTCTCGGCTTTTTCGATTAATCTCAGTAACCACGGGCTCATCCATTGTCCCTGTTACCTTAAATTTAATTTCAGAAATGACCCGTGCCGAATGAATCACTTTATCTAGTGCCAGCGCAGCCAACCCGGTGACAGGGTTCACCATCCAAGCAACTATGACGGGCAAACTTGATGTAACTTGTGGTGCTACGGCGAGATCATAATTAATTTCTTGTGTATTTAAGTTTGCATACCCTTGAATACTCAAATCTGCAGGCACACCATCCATCCTGGTATCTTTGGTATATGCAATCCCTTGTTCTAATTGTACTGTTCCCTGCATTTTATTGTAGAAAAAGCCTTTCGAAAATACATCTCTAAAATCTAATTTTAACTTACGTACCAATGAGTCTAAGCTCAATAAAGAAAAAACCCGAGCACCTTGATCACTTATTTCAGTCAAGTGTCCATCACCGAGCTCCCAGTTTATTTCTCCGCCTAAACTAGCAGTATGTAAATCAAACGGTGCTCCCGACCAATGCAGTTGATACCCGATATTCGCTTTTGAATCCTTTATGGTTGACGTTAAGTCAAACTCATCAAATAGCTCACCAATATCTTTACTATTCATGATCCCATCAACACGGGTAATGCCATCGAACCATTGCCCTTGACCTCGTAATACATGATCTCCTTTATCAATAACCAACTCTGGTACAACTAGTTTATTGCCGTCACCAAATAACGAGATTGAAACAGCATCCAGTTGATAATTATCAATTCGGCAATCTGAACAGTTAAAAGCAATAGCTGGTAAACGCGCTAACCAACTCAGGTCTTCGGGAGGGTTAGATAGCAAAATCTCAGTTTGATCTTCTGTTTGTTTATTTTTAGGTAAGTTTAACCTGAGATAATCCGTATCAATAGCAATTGGACGACTTGAACCTCCTGACGGCAACAGTACTTGGGCACGTAATTCTTTTGCATTGAGACGCATTGTCATCCCATCGATACTCGGCTCTAAGCGCATTTCGAAATCATTAAACGAAACTCCCTCCATATCAACTTTACCTATTTCAGCCCTAATTGCACTTAATGGAGGTAATAATGGAGTTTGGCTCGCTGGTTTATCCCTTAAGTCAATCAAACGATCAATGAACGGGATCCAAGGTTTAAGCAATAATTCAGGTTGAGTTATTGATACTCTAAAATCTTGCTGCGCCAATCCCTTATCATGCGCTCCTGAAATGATATGCGCATTACTCAAGGCACCTGTTTCATTATCCAAAATTGCGTTAAAAAATAAAGAATTATCAATATTTGCAGTAATTAAATTTGATATATCATCGCCTTGAACTATGCCTTTTAATGGCCTAACACTGTCTATTTCTTTTCGATACGGTAACGGAAAGTTACTCGTCATACCGACTAAATCTGATGAAAACACCGCCGTGTAGTTAAATGATTGCTCATTAAAAACTAAACTAATATCTGTCATTAAATCGGTTTCACCTAATAGATAACCATAGAGTAAACCTTCACTATAGGGTAACAACTTGTCGCTTTGCGCTAACAAGCTGGTCGAGATATCAACTTGGTATTTTGTCTCATTACCATCGCCACTAACACTAAATTCTAACGGCATACCCAGCCAAGTCGCTGTCGCATCTGAAATAGAAATCACATCATCAGAAAACTTTAAAACTGTATTAACGTGTTCAAGTTGCAGCCCAGGTTTTGACAAATAAATTGGCAGGTCACGCAACGTGACCTCCCCTGATGCCAGTACATTTAAATCATGTAAATCAATTTTTAGTCCAATATTACCTGTCACCCCCCCTTGTCCTTGGACGATATTCAATACTTCAACTAATGGATCTTTCAATGGTGTTGCAGTAAAAAAAGTCTGTAACGTTTGGGCAGCTGTCGTATGGTTGATATCAACCATAAGTTCATTTGCTTCATCTAAGTTGGCAATACTCACCACAACCGAATTATCAATCTGCTGATTGATTAACTGCCCCGTATGGGCATAAATATCCATTCTCTCATTAGCAAAATGCAATGTAACATCTGCATTTTTTATTGCTGGCCACTGTGGCGCAAATGCAAATTCGGCATTATCAATCTTGGACACCACATCAAATTGACCTTGACCATTACTAAAAGGGAAATCCGTTAACCGCCCAGAAAATAACACTTGAGACTCACGATGAAATCCACCTAAAATAGCATCATTCAAGTACTTTATTAAACTCTGCTTCATCAGCGTCTGAGGAAAGTAATGACCAGCCACTTCAGCACTGCCGCCGAGCACCTCAACATATAAATCCAATTCAGGCTGCTCAGTAAGATTTAAATGCATTTCTCCTGCAATGGTTAAGTCATCATTATCAAACCATAATGAATCACTCAGTACATGCCAATTGTTATTGTCTTTAAAAAACTGCAACTCCAGATTGAGTTGGTTGTAACTCAAAGATTTATCAAATAGACCTGAGGTCTGAAATTGTGCATTTTCAGAAAATATCGAAACGGCGCCTTTATCTTGGTTAACGGTTAACTCAAGTCGTATGTTATCAGCACCGGGAATCCCCCCAACTTGCCGCCAAGCAATATCTCGTCCACCTAGCCATAATGCAAAATTTTGCTCTGTATTTGACTCAAACTTTCCCTCAACCATACCATGAGGCTTATGCCTAGTAATTCGCTCAGTGAAGTCAAAATTGGTGAGAGCACCTAAATCAGATAAAAGCTCTAGGCTGACGTTAGTAAACCAAACTTGTTGTTGCTTAGCGTCAAATTCACCTTGAATTTGAGTCTTCAAGTACGGTTCATCATTATAAAGCAATTGTAATGGCGTGGTATTCAGCTCCCAAGCCAATGCTTGCTTAGAGGGTGCCAACAACACTTGCCCTGACGCTAACTCAATCCGTTCACTTTGCCCGTTATCTAACCATTTGATATAACTTGGTAACCAGTTAACATGTACATCGTCAAGCTCACCCTCTTTCATCGAGAGCCATAGTTCACCATTGAGTTCTGTATGGATCCCTACCTTGGCTTTATTTAAATATTGCGTAAGCCAATCAGTTACATCCACTTTTGAAGCACGCAAGTAAACTTGCCCACTTAACTCTCTCAGTCGCTCACCGGTAAAAGACAGTCTTGCTGAGTAATGACCTTGTGAAAAACCAGGAATACTTACTTCCCCCACACCTTGATGGGCTGTGGGACTATTTTGCCACGTAATATCTTCAAGCAATAATGTGTGCCTACGCCCTAAGTCAGTGACTAAATTCAATTGGCTTTTTTGAATTGAAAAGTGTCCAGTTTCACCTAAGAATAAACTTTCAATTAATGATTGTTGTTCAAACTCACTATCGTCATTTGATTTTAACTTATTGAGTTCTTGTAAGTTCACATCGGCAACAAAACCATTAAGTACGAAGTAATCTGAACGCAATTGCCAGTTTTTAAGTGACTCGACCACATTCAGTTGCAAACTGGTCTTTGCAATACTTAAAGCAATCGGTGCATTTTGATTATCTTCAAACGTAAGGTTTTCTAGCACCAGTGCAGGGCCCGTACCTTGCCAACTAGCGCTAATAGCACCAATGGCTAAGTCAACACCAAATTGTTTATTAATGAGTGTTTCAATGTCATGTTTATAATCATTTGCGTACGGTAAAGTATATTTTAATAGCGATACCAACACAGCCATAACGACCAGTGCTACAGCAAATATTTGCCACACTTTTCTGAAACAAAAAAAGCAAATCTTTTTAGCTTGCATTTAACCCCGTGCCGCCTTACATCATGACAACATCAAATTGTTCTTGACTGTATAAACTCTCTATTTGAATACTGACTGGTTTTCCAATGAATAGTTCCAATTCAGCCAAGTTATGATACTCATCGTTTGTCAGTGCTTCACTCACAGCGGGTGAAGCATATACCATGAATTTATCTGAATCATATGCTCTATTTACCCGAACAATTTCACGCAAGATCTCATAACAAACCGTTTCAACTGTTTTTAATGATCCTCTACCAGAGCATGCTGGACACACCCCACACAGAATATGCTCTAAACTTTCACGCGTACGTTTACGTGTCATTTCAACTAAGCCAAGTGCTGACAATCCATTTATATTTGCCTTTGCTCGATCTTTTGCGAGTGCGGTTTCCAAAGAATGCAAAACTCGACGCTTATGCTCGTCTGATATCATATCTATAAAATCGATAATAATAATGCCGCCCAGATTTCTTAACCTAAGCTGACGAGCGATCGCAGAGGTAGCTTCAACATTTGTGTTAAAAATGGTTTCTTCTAAATTCCTATGCCCTACAAACGCTCCGGTATTCACATCAACCGTAGTCATTGCCTCAGTTTGATCAATGATCAAATAACCACCTGACTTCAAATCAACTTTTCGATGCAAAGCCTTTTGAATCTCACTTTCGACATCAAACAAATCAAAGATTGGCCGCTCACCAGGATAATATTCAAGCACTTGCGCAAGCAATGGGACAAATTCTTCGGTAAATTCTTTTAGCTCTTGATAAGTCAGCTTAGAATCAACACGAATACGCTCCATGTCTTCACCAACATAATCCCGTAGCGTTCGAAAAGCGAGTGTCAAATCTTCATGTAGAATACTGGCTTTACTCGCTTTTTTTCTTCGACTCACTATTTTTTGCCACAGTTTTTTTAGAAACTGTGCATCATGTTGTAGTTCCGCTTCAGTAGCACCCTCTGCCGCGGTGCGAACAATAAAACCACCATTTTCATCATTATAGTGCGAGACAATCTTTTTTAATCGACTGCGTTCTTCTTCTGTTTCTATTCGCTGACTCACGCCTACATGAGTCGCATCTGGCATAAAGACCAAATAACGAGAAGGAATTGTTATATCTGTTGTTAATCTCGCTCCTTTGGTGCCAAGTGGGTCTTTCACCACTTGTACCATAATAAATTGGCCTTGCTTAACCAACTCTCGTATATCTTGAACTTTTTTTACTGGCTGATCATCCACCCCTTCTTCAAAAGAAGCACTATTGACGATATCTGAAGCATGTAAAAATGCTGCTTTTTCCAAACCAATATCCACAAATGCAGCTTGCATACCCGGTAAAACGCGGCTTACTTTGCCAAAATAAATATTACCAACAATACCTAAATTGCCTATACGCTCAACTTGAACTTCTTGGAGAACACCATTTTCAATTAGTGCAACACGACTCTCACTCGGCGTAACATTAATCAGTAATTCACTACTCATGTTATCTCCACTACAAATTGTTGGACTAATGCCTCGGTCTCATATAAAGGTAAGCCGACAACGGCAAAATAGCTACCTGATATATTGGTTACAAAACGCCCACCTAGACCTTGAATACCATAACCACCCGCTTTATCTTGAGGCTCATTACTTAACCAATAATCACTCATTTCCAATTCACTTAGTGTTTTAAAGGTTACATCTGTACTCACAACTGAGCTAATCACCCGCTCCTCTGTTACCAATGCAATAGCGGTCAATACTTGGTGGGTACGGCCAGATAAACGCTGCATTGTCGCCATAAAGTTATCTTTATCAATAGGCTTGCCCAGTGCATCACCATCGATGACAACAACCGTGTCACTGCCTAAAACTGGCCGGTCAATATACCCCATAGCGACGCCCGATTGGGCTTTTAGTATTGCCAGTCGTTCGACATATTCTAACGCTGATTCATATGGCAACTGCGTTTCATCTGCATCAACACTAAACTGTTCAAACTCATAGCCCAATTGAGTAAGTAATTGCTTTCGTCTTGCTGAAGCTGACGCTAAATATAAAGGGATCATTAACGAATCCTAAATTGGCGTCGATATTTACGGAGCAGTAAAAAAATCCAGGGCCAACATAACATGCCCGTAAAGGCTGGCCATAAATAGTGTGGACTGAAATAAATATCGAGCAGAAAGTGATTTAGCCAAAACTGCAATAAATGATATAAGGTCAAAAACAACCCGATCAAAACTGCTTGTTGCCAAATTGAGAAATTGCGGATTTTTTGGAAATTACTCACGGTAATATAAATACATACAGAATATGTTAAAGAATTTACACCCAGTGGTGACCCCATAGCCAAATCTATAACTAAACCCGTTATCCAGGCCCAGCCTATATTGACGCGATGTGGCACCGCAAGAGACCAATACATCAATACTAATAATACCCAATCAGGTCGAAACGGTTCAGCCGAAATTGGTAATGGCATTAATGCCATTACCAAAGCAAAAAAGATACTTAAAGCAACTAAAAAATAACTACGTTTAATCATTACTTAATGTCTCTTGTGCTGACTTTCCTAATACAACCAATAAACGAATTCGATCTAGCTGTGCCACTGGTTCCGCATACACTTGTGCAAACGGCAAACCTTCATCTCTATTGATATTTGTCACCACAGCAACAGGGTACCCTTCAGGAAAAACCCCTCCAAGTCCCGAGGTAACCAATACATCTCCGATACGTACATCTAAACTATGTGGTACATGAGATAATTTAAGGCTATTTATTTTACCAATACCTTCAATCACCGTCCGCACGTCATTACGCAAAATTCGCACTGGGGTTGCATGAGTAATATCTGTCATCAACAGTACTCTAGAGGTCGTTGTACCAACTTGTGCAAGCTGACCCACCACTCCCATCTCATCAATAACAGCTTGGCCTTCCGTAATACCATCAATTGTTCCCCTGTTAACCACCACTTGATGACTATAAGGGTTTGAATGTACTGAGAGAACCTGAGCGATAAGCCGAGTATTACTCTGACGAGCTGATGCATTCAATAAGGCTCGAAGTTCTTGATTTTCTTTTTTCAAAAATGCCAGCTGTTGAAGTTGCTCGCTTTGTAACAGCTGCTTTTCTTTCAAGAGATTATTTTCTTGTCTGAGTTGATCCCGTGTGTGCAAGCTTTTAGCACCAATATCAAAAATCTCGTAAGGAACATTTGCGAAATACAATAACGGACTCACTAAAGTGTGTAAGCTCGTTCTCACGAGTGTGCCACCTTGAGTATAACGATCCCCAAAGATTAATAGCACACTCAGCACAACTGCGACAGACAGTCGCAGTTGTAATGAAATAGTACGCCCAAAGAGTAAATTCATTAGTCGTAGCTAAATACGTCACCACCATGCATATCTATCATTTCTAGTGCTTTACCACCCCCTCTAGCAACACAGGTCAGAGGATCATCAGCAACAACAACAGGTATGCCTGTTTCTTCCATAAGTAGGCGATCGAGATCTTTAAGTAACGCACCACCTCCAGTTAATACCATTCCATGAGCCGATATATCTGATGCCAGTTCTGGTGGAGATTGTTCAAGCGCAACCATAACAGCGCTCACAATCCCCATTAAAGGTTCTTGCAAAGCCTCTAATATTTCATGAGAATTCAAAGTAAATGAGCGTGGCACTCCTTCAGCAAGGTTACGGCCACGAACTTCAAGTTCAATCGGCTCTTCACTTTTAAATGCCGATCCTATTTCATGTTTTATATGTTCAGCAGTCGCTTCACCAATTAAGCTCCCGAAGTTACGACGAACATAGTTGATAATACCTTCATCAAACTTATCGCCACCAATGCGAACTGATGATGAATAAACCACACCATTTAAAGAAATGATAGCGACCTCGGTCGTACCTCCACCAATATCAACAACCATTGATCCTGTTGCTTCTGAGACGGGAAGACCTGCACCAATTGCCGCAGCCATTGGCTCTTCAATTAAATAAACTTCACGTGCCCCAGCCCCCATTGCAGATTCACGAATGGCACGTTTTTCCACTTGTGTTGCTCCGCATGGAACACAAATCAGTACTCTCGGACTCGGACGCATAAAGTTATTGTTATGCACCTGTTTAATAAAGTGCTGCAACATTTTTTCCGTAACATAGAAATCAGCAATAACACCATCTTTCATAGGCCTAATTGCTTTAATATTACCAGGTGTTCTACCTAACATTTGTTTCGCTGCAGTACCTACCGATGCAACACTTTTAGGACCACCAGCACGTTCTTGGCGTATCGCGACAACGGAAGGTTCATTCAATACAATGCCTTCCTCTTTTACATATATCAAAGTATTGGCCGTACCTAAATCAATAGATAGGTCATTAGAAAATAATCCACGTAATTTTTTAAACATGAGGCTGGGTAACCTTACAGAAATACTTTAAGTCAAGTGGCAAACAATTCTGCCACCCATCGTAATTGTTATTTATCGCTCTCGAACTAATCGAAAACCAATATAATTTGCTCTAAAGTCAGCAGCTAGTGCTAACCGAGTCGACACTCGAGCCAAGCTAGGCGCAAAGTTCCAAGCACCACCTCTGACTGTAACATCATCTTGTGACGCGCGCTTTTGAGTCCATTCCCACACATTCCCAACAGTGTCATACAAACCATAGTTGTTTGGTGGAAACTCACCAACAGGGGCTGCACTCTTATTCGAGTACTCACTACCACACCAACCACAATTTGCTAAATTTTTACCAATTTCATTGCCCCATGGGTATTCTGATGCTGTGCTTGCTCTCGCTGCATACTCCCACTCAACTTCATTGGGTAAGCGAAACTGTTGTCCTTTTTCTCCCGATAACCAATTCGCATACGCTTTTGCATCTTCATACGACACGCATACCACAGGGAAATTATCTGCTTGTTTAAAGCCTGGGTTATTCCAGTTGTAATCAAGTTCCCATATTGGCTCACCATTTTTATAATAAGCACAACCTTTGCCTTTTTCAGCTTCAGTTTGGTAACCCGTACTGGTGATGAACGACCTAAATTGTGCAACGGTGACTTCCGTATTTTGCATAGCATATGAATTGCTCAGCACCTTCTCAACTACAGGTCTCTCATTTGCCAAACCATTACCAGTCAAATCTCCCATCTTAAAAGTACCTGCTGGAATAATCACAATCCCATTGTTACTTGCAGATGTAACTGTCGACGTTGCTAATTTGATAGGTTTGGTATTTTGCTCACTTTTCGGTGTCGGTGCAGCAATCGACTCAGGCTTTTTTGATAGCCGAGCATTTATCGTTTGCGCTTTGCGAATATTAACTTGCGCTTTATATGGCTGATATCCTAACTTTCTGACTTCAATATCGTGAATGCCTTTAGGGACTTTTACGGTTAACTTTGTTGAACCATAGCTCACACCATTTATAAAAACTTCATCGTCATATACATTTGAGCGTAACGTTACCGAAACTGAGTTAACTTCAGGAGATGGTGTTGATTTCGTATTTGCAACTCGAGGTGTATTGACTTCTATAATAGGCTGTTGTTGAACCTTAGCAACTTCAACTTGCCCTATGTTATCTGTTGAATCTTTAAACGTTAACTGCGTGTCACTAAATGTTGTGGGATAGCTTGCTTGATATCCCATAGACAATGGGGTTCCATATTCAGAACAAAAACGATTATCTAAATTTAACAGGCTACAAAGACGACTATTATTCATGTCTCCACGCATGGTCACACTTAGATTAACACTATAATTCCCCTGTCCACTAAAGGCACTACCTACCACATGGCTATTTACCACTTGAACCTGTGCCCCCGCAATATTGCGTTTTGGTTCAACAATGCGTTGCTCTGTTAAATTAG
This sequence comes from Pseudoalteromonas sp. MMG012, assembly GCF_018100875.1. NCBI lineage: Bacteria > Pseudomonadati > Pseudomonadota > Gammaproteobacteria > Alteromonadales > Pseudoalteromonadaceae > Pseudoalteromonas > Pseudoalteromonas sp. MMG012. Next base: position 17,993 of record NZ_JAGJEF010000010.1, on the reverse strand, counting down.
CAAACACCTGATCAATAAAGCGCTTAGTTGCTTTTTGTAGTCCGAGCTGTTGCCCACGTAGCTCGCACGCTGCCAATGTTTCAGTACGCTTACAATTAATGGTATGTTCTACCTCAAGTGTACCTTCACGGGTAAATTCATTTCGCAACCGCTCAACTCGCGCCGTGCTTAACTGGTCTTTCAAGCTTTCGAGTGTATTGACTAATGTGTGCTTAGTAATTCTGATTTGTTCGATATCTTTACGATGTGATGCAATCGCCGCCAACTGCATCGAAATATCATCTTTATTCTGCTTATGTGTTGCCACAGCTTGTTGATAACGAGTTTGCGCGGCTGTGATGTCAATTGAAGGATCATCAATTAAGCGTCTGTACAATTCATTCATTGCATCTAACGCCTGGTTTTTTTCTTTGTCTAACTCAGATGAACGTGTACGCAACAAAGCTAACTGTGACTGTAACCGAGCTTCTTCACTAATATGCTTATCTAATATCTGCGTATAGTTATCTAACTCAGTTTGCTTTACAGCTAACTCTGACTCAACGGCATTAACGGTAGCTGTATCCTGCGCAAAAACACCGGCAGCCATCAAAGTGGCAGTGACAAAAAAAGATAAAGGAGCAATTCGCATATATTCCATTCCCAAAAGCGGCAATTATTTGGTCGTTGTTATTTTTTATAATTAAGGCTTTATGCTATGTACTTACAAGGTAAAACACAAGCTTTGAGCAATTAATATCTCAGTTTACCCCTATTGCCTAGTTCGTTGCCAGTATTCTATTGAGATTTTCATTCTATATAGGAGGTTTGTTACACTTATCACACTTAAAATCAGAGATATGTCTATGCGCCCTCTTCAATTTGATTGGCCTGAGTCACCAATACAGCAGGTAACCTCACCCATCATACAAAAACAGCAGATCACATTAAACATTAAACGTGATGACTTGTTACACCCAACAATCAGTGGCAACAAATGGCGCAAACTTAAATACAACCTAAAAGAAATGCAAAAAAATAATAAAAACGCATTTTTAACGTTTTCAGGACCATTTTCTAATCATCTATATGCCGCAGGAATGGCTGCTAGACTATATAACATTCAAGGGAATATTATTATCCGAGGACCCAATATTGATGAATTAAACCCAACTATCAAAATGGCTCGAGCCTGTAAATTGCATTTATATCCGGTAAATAGACTCACATATCGACAACGTAACGAACCCGCCTATCAAAACAAATTACGTAATACATTCCCGCATTGTCACTTAATCCCAGAAGGTGGGAGTAATCATGCCGCACTTGAGGGGGTCAAAGAGCTCGCAGGTAGTCTCAATAATACAGATTATATTGTCTGTGCTACAGGCAGTGGTGGAACTCTTGCCGGACTCATTGGGGGTATTCCTGAAAGCACACAGCTAATCGGGGTTGCTGTGTTAAAAAACGCCGAATACCTTCGACAAGACATCATTAAGTTAAATCCCAACGCTGCCATTCAACATAATTGGCAATTATTATGTGATCATCACGATGGCGGCTATGGTAAGTTTTCCAAAACACTATGGCTCTTTTGTAAAAAGATGAAACACGTATATAACCTTCCATTGGAGCCTATTTACACAGGAAAAGCATTTTACGCGCTATGGAACCTCATTGAACAAGGGTATTTCCCTGCCCAAAGCCATATCACATTTATACACACTGGCGGGCTACAAGGTCTAGACGGGCTCAGGTATCGAGATATGATCTAAATTGACAATAAAGCATTAACTCACAGAATAAAAATCACGAGTTACCTCGCACTTTAGTATCCGACTAATTCAATTTGTTGAAGTAATTCAGCAAAATAATACCCCTGAGCACCTTGTACACCTAACTGCTGAAGGCAATTAAGCTCGGCTTGGGTCTCAACACCCACGGCATAAACAGGTATGCCAACCCTTTCGGCTTGTCGTACTATTTGACGAACACTACGCTGTTGCAATTGATTTGTATCAATATGGTGCACAACTTCAAAAGACAGTTTTATGGCTTCCATCGCAGGTATTGCACGCAGTGTTTTACCAGGTAAAACATCGGTTACATGATCCAGCAACACACCCGTTCCCAGTTTTGATAGCTGACTAAAAGCAGATAATAACGCGCGGTGATGATGATAATAGTCATAAGCTGACACTTCGAACTGTACTCGAGAAGCTACGCCACTGTCTGTGATTTTTTTTACTAGCCAACTAACAAATGTTTCATCACACCAGTTGATATAGTGTAAGTTAATACTTACCTTTGTTTTATTGGCTTCTTTCTGTAACACTTTCAACGTATGCGTCACGATAGTCTTATCCAAGGTGTTAATATGCTCACTACTGTGAATTTGTGGAATAAACTGTTTAGCTGAAATTAAACCCAGTTGGCTGTGTCTTACTCTAAGCAATGCTTCACTTTGTTTAATATCTTGTTGCTTGAAACAAAACAAAGGCTGAAAAAATAAAACAAACTGCCCTTTATGGATATACGCTATAAAATCATCTTCACTACTTTGCATGGTCGTTGCATGTGTTTTGTTTAACGGTACCATATGCACATGCTGCCACACATTGTTCACAGCAACAGCGAGCGCTGAACGGGCTAACTGGTATACCTGAGTTTGATCTGCTCTTGCTTGATAATAACAGGCACCGATTTTAACCGTTTTACGAGACAAATCTGGACGCATAATTAAAAGCGCCTGAAAAACAACTTCATGTAATCGCTTCTCAATTTGGCTTACATCACCAAAAGGAATACGCTCAAATGTCACAGCGAGCGCTCCCGAATTAAGGCACTTCACCGAACACTTAGTATAATTAGAAAAATGCTTTGCTAAAATAACGGAAAAGTGCTGCTGAGCATCTATTTTTGAATCAATGACATACCGCCATTTAACTAACGCAAACACATTAAACAGTGAGTCGTCCGACTTTCTTGGCTCAATTGCAGCGGGCAGTGCCACACTACTCGAAGTACTCACTTGCCTATTTTGCGAATAGAAGGTTTTTGGCCTCACTCGATAAACTAGCCACCAACGATAACAGAAAACTAAAAAACCAATAAATAACACATTAAAAAAGAGTAACACAGCTGCGTACTGCTCGATTATGGTGGGGTGTGATAAGGTTAATTTCAGTCCGTCAAATACAAATACTTCATGTTCTAATGATCCGCCAACTTCCTCTGATAAGAGCGAATCAAAACCATATTGCTGTGCAATTTCTGAAATTTTCTCATTTGTTCTATGCTGTGTCGCTAATTGATGTACCTCTTTTACAATCTCAACCCCCTTTTGATGTGTTTTCAAGTGTAATAAATGAACCAATAAAGCATTCAATATCAAAATAGTTGCAACCGAAAATGCGACAACATACAGCCGTACAACGCGGGAGTTTAACTGCTCTATAAATTGTTTCATTGCATCGCTTAACTTCGCTTTCAGTAGCTTAAGTGTTGTCTAGAAGTATATAAAACTCAAGGTTAGGCTCGATAAAAAGCACAACCCTATAATGTCTAATTAATGACAGGAAAACCCCGATTCATCACATGATATATGTAACGTAACTAAGAATTGAAGGCCTCTTTTGATATTTGTTCAATGTCTAATACGAACACGCTTTACATCTGCGACTTACCATCAGAATCAGTAACCCTCATATAACCACAATTTCCTTAAACATAATCCCTCGACTACACAGTAATTATTGATAAGGATGTACATTGGATATAATATAAAAACAAACATTTAACAGTTGTACCTCATATGGAATATGTTCGCACATGGCTACGTTAACCACGGACCTTGATATCAAAACAACTTTTCGTTCAGACTATTACAAACTACTTAATAAAATTGGTGAAGGAGGATTTGGGCTCGTTTATAAGGCAAAGCAAGTAAGTACAGGGCAAATTGTCGCAATAAAATTTCTCTCACTGCCACATGAACTGGTTCAAGATAAAAGACGTCGCTATATCGAGCGCTTTCACCGGGAAGTTGATTTAATTGGTCGCTTGAATCACCCCAATATCGTGCAATTAATCGATAAAGGTCAACAACAAGATTCTCTACTTTACGCCGTGTATGAATACATTGATGGGCAATCACTTCGCGACAAATTAATTAACTCAGGCCCTTTTGAACCCTCAGACGCTGCACATATCATGGCGAGTGTATTAGATGCCCTTGCCCATGCACATGACAAAGGTGTTATTCATAGAGACATAAAACCAGCAAACATAATGCTCTACCGTGTAGGTGCAAATACACACGTTAAAGTACTTGATTTTGGCATTGGAGCATTAAGACACGAAGCTCGTCAGCTTGATTACAAAAGTATTACATTGACGCAAGAAACCTTGGGTACTCCATCTTATAGCGCACCAGAGCAGCTCAGAGGAGAACCTCCAATACCTCAAACTGACATTTATGTTTGGGGACTTGTGTTTTTAGAGTGCCTTACTGGCCAACCTGCCATTTCAGGTAGTAGCTTAGCTGCTATTTTTCATCAACAGTTAAGTCCCTCCAATGTACCTTTAGGGCTTTTAGCGGGCCATGAGTCCGCAAATCTATTGCGTCGTGTATTAAACAAGAAATCCCAAGAACGCCCAGCAAGTACAACCGAACTTTATCACCATTTTAAAAAGCTGAATTTCTCTAATTTAGTTGGCTCTCTTTCTTTTCAAACCAACCGTGATAATAGAGGAATTGTACAATCTAACGATGACGATGAAACGCAATACTACGATGCTCGCTTATCATATACTCGATTAACTGAGCGAAAACAAGTCTCTGTGCTTTGTGTCATTATTAGCACGGTTCAAGAAGCTACAATCGGCAATGAAGAACAAGACATTCTTGACACGCTCCATGCTGATCAAATGCAGCAATGTATCGATATTGCTGTGAGGTATGGTGCCTACCATGTTGGAAACTTAGGCGATACATTACTGTTCTATTTTGGCTACCCGCAAGTCACCGACAATGATAGTCGTTTATGTAGTCGCACAGCTCTTGAAATTGCCAGCAATTTACATAAAAAAAATGCGTTACTCAAAAAAACACAAGGTGTGACATGTTATGCCCATATGGGCATACAAGTAGGGATGATGGTGAGCCTAGCGAATAACATGCCGGAAGGAAAAACCGCACATGAAGCAATGAACCTGTGTCGACAAGCCCCGCCAAATCAAATTCTTTGCTCTGAAAACGTAAAACATTTGCTAGATGGCTATTTACATTTTGATATGTGCAATCAAGTAAATCTTACTCATAATCAAAATGACCCAATATTCATTTTACATGGAGAGCGTCAATTAGAGGCTTTTGGGTTTCTTAGAGGCACCAGAAAAAATTCCATTTTTGTTGGTCGCCAGCCTGAACTGAGAACATTACACACCCTACTTACTAGTCAATTAAACCCCGACCGACCTAGGTGTGTACATATTCAAGGTGAAGCAGGTATTGGCAAATCACGTCTAGTTTTTGAGCTGCGCACTCAGAGTAAAGCGTTGCGTCACCTAGTTGCACAATGTTTACCGGAATATAGAAACAATGCGCTGTTCCCTATCATCACGTTGTTAAAATTTAAATATTCGCTTGATGCCCTCACTGATACCCAAGCATTAGGTGTCCTCAAACAGGCAATACAAAGAACATTTTTGACTCAAGAAAAGCAAGAACAAGGGCTGTTAATTTTATCCGCGTGGTTAAATCTTCCATTGCCAGAGCATAATAACGCCTCGAGTTTATCTCCAGAAATACAAAAACAAAGACTATTCGATATTTTAGTGCACCTGTTATGCCAGCCCTCTGAGCTTTACCATAATGGAGCAGCCGTTGTCAGGCATTTGTTTATTTTTGAAGATATGCACTGGGCAGATCCAACCAGCCAGGAATTCATTGGGTACTTTGTTTCAACCAGTGTATTTCGAGAAGGTGCTCACAGCTGGCTAACAACTTCAAGAGAGTCTCAGCCTGCGTCAGTTGACCCTCATTTGTTCACTCAGCTATGTGTGCCAAAGCTAAACAAAGAAGATACAACTTCTTTTATCACTTATTTGTTTGACCACCAGCCTCTCGCATCAGGCCTGCTTCAAGTGCTTCAAGAGCGCACTGATGGTATTCCATTGTTTATTGAAGAACTGGCATCCTCATTACAAAAACAAAAACTGGTCCATAAAATAAACGGGCAATTTGACTTCGTGAGTGAAGATAAAAAAGCCCTTGTACCCATGACGTTACGAGATTCATTACAGCAAAAGCTTGATCAGCTGCAATCAGGAAAAGACACTGCACAACTGGCGGCAGCAATTGGTCGCGAATTTGATTACGCGCTACTTGTCTCTGCCTCTGACAAAGATGAAGCACAAATACAAAATGATTTACAAGCGTTAATCAATACGGAGCTTGTTTTCCAACAACGGCAAGTGGATGGCGATAATTATATTTTTAAACATGCCTTAGTAAGAGATGCCGCTTATGAAGCGATGTCTCTTCAACAAAAAGAACAAATTCACTTACAAGTAGCTAAGTCTTTAGAGAAGTCGTTGGAATATAATGCCGATTTGTCTATGTCTTTAATTGCTAGGCACTTCTTTTTAGCGAAACAATACCGCGAGGCAACCGAATACGGTTTAAAAGGTGTTCAACAACAAGTCACTTATTCAGCAAACGTCGAGGCACTTGAAGCTACCAAAGAGGTTTTAGACTGGTGTCAACATATTAAAACTCCCACAGTTGCTATGGAGCTAGAAATACAAATCCTTGGTGCTCAAATAGCCCCTGTTTTATCACTAGACGGATATGGAGGAGATAGAGTAGCCCATATAACCCAGCAGATCCCTGCACTTGTAAAACAACTAAATGAGTTAGCGCCGACAGGTAATACACACCTTCGAAAATTAACCAAAGATAAAAGCGACTGGGTATTATTCCTGAATTTATTCTACGAATCGCAACGCGAAAAAGCGGGGATCTTAGGCCGAGAAATGATGGCCGATGCTATTGCGCATAATGACACTCAAAGACACATGATGGTTGCGATGATGTTAGCCGAAGTCTACTTTTTTGATAGTGATATAGACAACGCGTTGGTTTTGCACGAAAAGGCGATATCACTTTGGGATCCTGAGCGCGATAAAAATTGTTACCGCGATTACGGTATACATCCTCATGTACAGAATCTCGCGATGGGTGGGATGTACTACTTGCATAGCGGTGATATTTCCACAGCAGCAATTAGGCTCGCCCAAGCCGAATCATTAATTACTGATGACTTAGATGACATATCTAGAGTCTTTGTCTACTTATTTCAGGCAATTAATGCAATTCACTTAAATGACAACCAACAAATCAAAGACAGTATGCACGCTTATGATCGTCAATATGGTAAAGGAACCTCCGTGGTACATCATACTGTATATCTGAGTGCGCTTTATGCCTTTGCAACGGACGATTTTGAATTAGGCAACTTAAAAACAAATATTATTAGGCAATCTGAGCAAAATATTTCCACCGCTAGATGGTGTACTTTTTTAGCCAAACTGTACATGAAACATCATCACTTTGATGAAGCAATCAAACGCTTTAGAGATAGCTTTGCCATTGCACAGCGGAATAACACATTTATATGGTTTCCATATATCAAAACAACGTTAGCGAAATGCCTATTTTTAAAAGGTTATCATGAAGGAGTAAGCAACCCTGTGAGTCATGAAATCAAGCAACTCTTACATGATTCAATACAATTAGCGTGGCAAAAAAACTCTAGGTGGTCTGCCCTCGAAGCACTGCATTGTTTAAAGGCAATTGCGCCTGAGCTGATGACAAGTGATTACAATCATAAGCTTAAAGAATTAACCATGTACATGAACGAACGTGGGCTACAAAACGTCACGTATAAACCTGATTTTATATACTAAGCGGTACCTAAGTGCGTTAAGTGCAATCGCATAACCCTAAAAGCAAGAAGGAACGAATAATGAGCAATACGTCTTCAAATATAAATAATATTGTCGTTACTGACAGACTCGTACTGAACCATATATGGCCGAACGTGCTCGCGAGATACTGGCAACGTTGTGATGAAGGAGATTGTGTAAGGTGCCTATATGACATCCTAAAATATGACCTCAACATCCAAAATGTTACAGAAGTATACCGCGATGAACAAGGTAATGTAGTTCCGTCGCCTGCTGGTACGTATGATCCAACATCAGCACATATTGTCAGTACCGTCGGTGAAGAAGTATTAGTGACACTGCAAGCTATTGATAACGACATCACATACAACACCGGCGATTTATTTAAGCCTGTCAATGGGTATGAGCATCTTTTCGGTAAGCTACACGTCAAAATCCCCCCTGTAAATTCGCTTTATCATATGTTTAATGCTGAAAACACCGCAAATAACAACCAAAGCCAAGCTGATATTATTGCTAACTTTCAATTGCTTGGTTTTTACTTCCCACTAAGCCAGCTGTTTGATGACTATGATACAAAAAACCGCCCTGCTACTCCCTCATTTTGTAATGAAAACGCAGGCAAGACAGATGCCGAGCTTGCTCAAAATTGTGCCACTAACATCATCGACAGCTTGTCTTGCGCAATTATCTCCTGGTACCTCTTTACATATGACACCAGTAGTAATGAGCCATTCATTAAAGGTTTAAAGGCCGAAGTATTGAATCTGCTTAGCGCTCAGCATAAAAAAGCAGGAGAGCAACCCAATAGTGTTGGTCAATTATTCGACCGTGGTGGGGCTTTCGCCTTCACAGAAGACGCTAACTGGGAATACTTTGTACCTAGGATGGTTGCCTATAATTGGAACAGTCGATGGCAAAAAGCGACGATTCGTTTTTCAAATAGCTTAACGGGTGAAAAGACTTTTAAAACCATTAAAGCGACATTACAAGACTCTAAAACAATTGTTGAGGCACAAGAAAAGATCCGCAGTGAACTTAAACAAGGTATTTCTAAGGAGCATATTTATCGGGAATTTGTGCATCATTTCCCTCAGCTACAAACCGATATAGCAGACACATTAAAGACCGCTGGCTTAGAAAAAATTATTAATGAGAATTTTAAAAACACCATCACCGGTGGAGATCAATTATCTAGCTACCCAGAAATGCTAGAAACTCTAGGATATACCATCCCTCCAGGATTGAAGATTTACATACACTATGCCGCTGAGTTGCCAAAAAGCGGCGAAAGGTGGCACCCAGCTGAGTACGCAAGTGAACTTGAAGTCGTACTACCGTCACCACCAGAAATACTCGATGTTGGGGCTTCTGCAATAGCCGATTTTACTGCATTACGCGCCAGCCAGCCATTCACTGTAGGCTAAGAAGTATATTGTAAAAAGCTGATATATTAGTACATTACATTGCTAAATCACTCTGTAGTGTACTTACTACCGATTCCATTTTGAACGATACTTGCATGAAGTCTAAAATAGATAACGCACATAATACGAATTATGAACTGGATGGATTCTCTCTGCATCCTCATAGTATTAACCCTGCCGTGGTTGCTGATGCATTAACAGGTACTCAGCAAGTACTCGTAGGCCGTTATGATACTGGTATTGCGCCTTGGAGCACCCCTGATGTAGGCAATGATAATCAAGTGCAAAGAGTTCAACAAATTCACCTTGCTAATTACGTAATAAAAGCATTATTAACTTCCCCTGTAATTGGTCAACTCGCAGCACAAATCACTGGCGCAAGTTGCGTTCAAATTGTACTCAGTCAACTATATTACAAACCGCCAAACAGTGGTCAAGGAGGTGAAGTTGGTTTTCATCGTGATAACGACTATATTTCAGCGTTTACCTCTGGCGTAATAAATGCTTGGTTGCCTCTGGTTGATATGTGTGCAGCAATGGCGCCTCTCACTTATGTAAATCAATCACATTGTTGGCCAAAAAAATCTCGTTACTCTGGCATAGCACAACACAATCTTCACCAACAGCGACAACTGCTAAAAATTGATTCTCTCCCCCATCCTTGGATCGAAACGCCTTCGATAACAAATGCAGGAGATATTGCCTTTCATCACCCAAAAACTTTGCATGGCAGTGCCGAAAACACCACTGACACAGGGAGATATGCCGTTAGTATGTGTTTAATAACAGATAAAGTGACGTTCAGTACCAATGAAACACGCGCTAGAGAAATGCTAAAAGACAACACGACATACCCAATAATTTATGAAAAATAGTGCCTGCAATCTCATTCATAAAATTGAAATGACACCGTAACATCATTATAAAGGACAACCCAGATGTATGACTCAGACCGCCATGTTGTAGAGCCTTTCGCTATGTGGCAGCAATATGTTGAAAGTACTATTTTCCAAAAATACCCACTTACCTGTGTATACGACACGCCCGCCAAAAAGCGTGAGCGTATTTTAAAGTTTGGACCTCAGGGTGGCATTGACCTTCCCCCTATATTCACAATTGGCGATATTCCTATCATCAATAATTGGCATGACACAGAGCAACTTGCCAGCGCTTATTTGAATACCGACAGTATTGAACAACGTGAGCAAGCAATGTCGGGGGAGCAACAACTTGATTCCATGCAGCAAAGTAATATTGATGTAGCGTGTTTATTCCCTACTTTCGCTACTTTTATCGTCAACCATCAACAGCTACCCGCTGAGGTATCTCTTGCTTATGCTGATGCGTATAATCGTTGGCTTCACAATTATTGCCAACATGCACCAAATCAGTTAAAAGCAGTGGGCCTGATCAGTCGCCATAAGCCAAGCTCTTTACTTAGACAATTAGAACAAATAATAAGCTATGGTTGGTCTAGTATTGTATTACGTCCAGAAGTCATCGCAAATCGAGACTTAGGTCACCCTGATTACGAATCTTTTTGGCAAGCATGTGAGTTTAACAATATCGCGGTTGCATTTCATGGCGGCTCTTGCCTGCATGGCTCAACCACCGGAAACCAACGCTTTAGTGCGAGATTCTCATTGCACGCATGCTCTCATCCAATGGAAGCACAAATGGCGTTTGTGGCTTTACTAGAAAGTGGCGTACTAGAACGATACCCAAAATTGAAATTCGCTTTTTTAGAAGCTGGGGCATCTTGGTTACCTTCTTGGTTATGGCGTTTGGATAACATTTGCTTCCCTGAATTTCCAAGCCTAGTAGAAAGTAATATAAAAATGCTACCTTCCGAGTATTTTAAACGCCAATGCTGGGTAGGTATTGAGTTGGGCGAACCTTGTTTACGCGAAGTCATCAATATTATTGGCCATAAAAAGTTATTATATGGCACAGACTTTCCACACCCAGACCATTTGCATTTCACGACTGAGAATATAACTGAACAGTTGAGCGAGTTAAGCGAGACTGAATGCATTGATATCACTATTAATAATGGTCGAGAGTTTTATGAGTTAAAAATCGATGAACACGGGTCCAGTGCGACCAATCTATCTACTGAATCACATCATATCGTTGCAGCTTCACACATAGAGATGGCAGATTAAACAGTGGCAGTATTTAATGAGCACTATCAGTGGCACCCAAAATTCTTTGTGGCTCCCTATCGGGATACCCACTACCGATTATTGGCAGAATGCGATACCCACCTGATTGAAATAGAGCAGATGGACGCATTACATTCGATTTTAACGCAAGGTAAAAGTTTAACTGAAATAAGTTCGCTCTGTTCCAGTAAGGTCATTGTGAGCCTTAGAACACTTTTGCCAGTACTTGTACAAGCAGGCTTCATTTTACCACGCCAAAGTCTTCCTCAAATCAGTCATTACTATGTGCCCCAATATACTTTGCCTCCCAAAATAAACAATAATAGTCGCTGGAAAGAAATCGTCTGGTTATCTAAACCTGATTTACCCTTTGATTTTGAAAGTGTCTCCCTCCCTGACGCTATATTGGAGCAAACAAGCCTCGTAATCGCAGACGATTACTTAGATCCGCGACTATCTGCGATTAATCAAGCATATAGTGACAATCAAGTTCAATGGTTAATCATTAAAGTGACGGGGGAGCGCGCGTTTGTCGGACCTTTGTTTAACCCCTTAGCTGAAAGTGCATGCTGGCAATGCTTGCAGCACCGTATGCTAATTCATAGTGCTTTACGTTGGTTCACTGATAGTCAAGACAGTGCTTCCATAGAGCCTTCAGTCCAAGCCTTAGCGCCAATTCCGATTCATTATGATACACATCGTATGCAGCAGTTTAAGTCACAGGCCGAAAGAGTCATTCCTGAATTAATGAATGATCACCACCTCAATACGCTTTATGAAATAAATGACACCACGATGACAATCCATCCGGTCATTAAACGCCCTCAATGCCAAAGCTGCGGAGATCCCCATTTATTCAAACACAATACCAAGCCTATTAAGCTAAGCCCTAGCAAAAAGTTAACCCTTGACGATGGTGGCTATAGAACGGTACCAGTAAGTGAGACCCATGATAAACTTCAAAAATTAGTCAGCCCCATTAGTGGCCTACTGACTCACTGCCATACCGAATCAAGCTCTAAAAAGGGGGTCAATCAAATATACCGCAGTGGGTTCTTTCAAGTACCACGTCGACCGCTCTCTTTTGACTCAAAAACTCCGTTGCCGGTTTTTTGGTATAGCTCTATGGGCAAAGGGATCACTCCCATGCAATCTAAAGTTAGCGCATTGAGTGAAGGAATTGAACGTTTAGCATCTCAATATCAAGGCGACGAACCCACACACTTAGCAACTCCACCTAAAAACTCTGATAAGTACATACTACCACAGCAGTTATCCCCTTTTTCAGACGCTCAGTATCAACATTTTTCATCCAAAAGTAATGCCCAACATAATTTGTATTCTACACAACCATACGATGGAGATACGCCATTACACTGGAGCCCTGTTTGGTCTTTAGTCACTCACAAACAGTGCTTTGTGCCAACCAGCTTTTGTTATGATCACTGTCCTTTTGAAGATCAAAAATACAGTCGTTTTTACCACAATGGGGGCGCTGCCGGAAATACCTTAGAAGAAGCCCTTTTACAGGGGTTCCTTGAAATCATTGAGCGAGATGCTATTGCCATTTGGTGGTATAATCAAGTACCTAGAAATAGCGTTTGCTTAAAAGGGATCAATAACGAGTTATCACTTCAGCTATCAAATACGTTGGAGCAACATTGCGATTATTGGGTCTTGAATATTACCACCGATTTTAACGTCCCTGTATTTGCAGCAGTCGCACATAACAAAATCACTGAACAATTTAGTTTAGGTTTTGGTTGCCACATTGATCCCACTATCGCGATACACAGAGCGTTAACTGAATTATGCCAAATTTTCGAAATACGACACAATCATACAGCCCCTTTTGATTTTGATGAGATAACCAACAAAGATTTTCTATTTCCTCTTCAATATTCCGCGGAGAGTACTAATGAAATTAGGCGGCCCTATAACTCAGATATCTGTGACGATATACAACACTTACTAGATTGCGCAAAAAGCTTAACACTTGATGTACTCGTACTGAATTACACTCGTCCAGATATGTGTTTACATACAGCAAAAGTAATCATCCCAGGTACATGTCACTTATTCCCTTACTTTGCATCAGAGCGCCTTTATTCTGTCCCTGTATCTATGCAGCTACAAGCCAAGAGAAAATTAGAATCACAACTGAACCAACATGCACTGTTAATTTAACCCCGCTCAATAAGTACCCATGTACTTACCGGCTAATTGTATTAAGGCTACTCCAATGAAAGACAAATACACAAAAGATGGGTTTGTTGTGTTAGAACAAGACAAAAACTGGCAAGCACTAAAAAATGAGATCTGTTATCAGTTTACTCGGATCTTTACAAACGCAGCCGCCAATAAAATCCCCGCGGCGCTGTGTTGGAATATCGGAGAACCGAACAAAATTCAAAAAATCGACACTGTGCATATGCTCAGTCATTCTGTATATCGATTAATTTTTTCACCGTCACTTATTCAGTATATCATCAACCTCACAGGTGCTCATAAAATTCAATTGAACTCATCTCATTTATTTTTTAAACCAGCCCATAGCGGTAACTCTGGCAACGTTGGTTGGCACACTGACTATAAAAATAGTCGATGTAATAAATTAAACATCATTGTTGCATGTATCCCTTTAAACCCGATCAGTAAACACAGCGGCAATATGAAGTTTGTAAAGGGTTCACATTTGTGGTCCGGCAATACTGAACATGATTTCAATGATGGCGCGCCATGTGATCTTGAATTGCAAACCCAGAAGCTTGTTGACATAACACCTGACAATGTGGGCTATCAAGAAGTCTATGCGTACTCAAATAATAATGAATTCTCTATCCATAACGGTAATACTTGGCACTGTAGTGGACCTAATAGTTCCGATGTTTTCAGGCTGAGCCTGTCAATTTCACTGCATATACAAACCGACGCTTTTGGTTATTGTTTGCCCGACAATGTTCGTAACCCAATAATTTATAATAAAAGTTATTTATAATGAATACTAATCAATTGATCTGGCACCCTAAGTTTCTCCCCTATCGCTTTGAACGCATAGGCGTGTTACTTATTGCTGAACATGAATTTTTTTGGCTCAGTGAACGCGATTACCCTGCTGTAACGACGATTAATGATACTCTTGCACAACCGCTTCAAAACGCATCAACAATTGCACACTCAACGGTACACTGCGCCACATTTTTATATCGCGCCAATCAGCTAGTGAAACATAAAATCTTATGTAATAACTCTGACCCCATGACAATTAAGTACCGCCAACCATCTCCCCAACTATGCTCACAACTTTACGTCAGCGATAACTTTGAGATCAAAAGTATATCCTCAGCAGCCTCTGACTTCTTAAAGCTATGGAGCATGAAACTTCAAACCGTACTCAAGTCAAAAGAAAAAAAACGTGCAGATAAGTTACATATATTACTCGTTGATGATTTACTCGATAAACAACTCTTGCCTCTAACCAAAAAGCTCGATAAATACTGCGTTATCAAAGTTACCGGAAATATACTGCAATTCACCCCTATTTTTAGCAAAAAACGTAACACGTCACCGCAAAGTTTAACCACTAAAAAAGCCAGCTTGCGATATCTTCAAGATCTACTTCGGCAAAACCGTCCCGTAAACCACTTTATTACCTGTCAAAACGAGGGGCGAGTAGCGTTTGCACCATACGAGTTGCGTCATGAATTTTTAGAGCCTCAATGGCAAGATATACAAAGATTACTAAAGCAGCAAATGGAGAGTCATCATTGTGAGCTACTACAATATGATATAGGCAAGGATCAGACATCAACTCACCTAATTCCAGAAGATAGGCGCGTACTTACACTACAAAAGACATTATTTGGCCAACCTATTTTATTACAAAGCAGCCCGATTACATACAATACAGATGGTGGTTCTCGGACTTTAACACCAGAACAAACCATATTAAAAATCATGCCCTTTGTAGACCCTGTAACGGGCTTTATCAGCCACCTGAAACCACTTGAAACAAAATATGAAGGGCCAATAAAAATTTATCAAACAGCTTTTTTTAAAACGCCTTTGGGAAAACATATTAACCGCTTAGATAATAATAGTTTCGTACAAAGTTGTTTAGGCAAAGGGGTTAGCCACTCACAATCGCAAGCAAGTGCATTGTGTGAGGCAATAGAAAGGCGTAATGCGCAGTACCAAGGGAATGAATCCTTTCACATTTCAACGGCTCACTCATTGAACGAGCGACACATGAACTTTCATCAGCTGGCCCCCTTTAGTGAGAAGCAGTACGCAATGTTTTGTGACATTAATAATCCAGAATCTCAGCGCAGCCAAGCTGTCAGACGGTATCACAGTGACTCCATACATTGGTTTGCGAGTTGGTCATTATCCAATAACGAAAAAGTGTACCTTCCTCTAAGTATATGCTTTGCTAATATTCCTTTTACAGACGACTCTTTTGGCCGCTGGCATTCAAATGGTGCCGCCGCTGGTAATTCATTGGAAGAAGCGATACTGCAAGGGCTATTTGAACTGATAGAGCGTGATGCAACGGCCATCTGGTGGTATAACCAAATACACAGGCCTGCATTTGAGCTTTCTCGTATTGCCTTAGATTACTTTACACCTTTGAACGACACACTCAAAGTCAGCCACAATTTTTGGGTGCTCGACTTAACCCATGATTTTGGTATTCCGGTTATGGCGGCTGTGGGAGAGCATCTGCATAATGGCGGTCTCATTTTTGGTTTTGGTTGCCATTTAGAGCCTGAAATGGCTGCCCAAAGAGCACTCACGGAACTCTGTCAATTAATTCCGGTTAGAGACCAAAAGAATGCACCATTTGATTTTGATGCCATAACTAAGCGCCCTTTTCTCTATCCGCAAAATGTACCGGTTGAAAGTGTTAAATTGGTAACTGACAAAGATATTAAAAATAATATTCAGGCTGTGGTTGCAGCACTTGAAGATCAGAACATTGAAGTGTTAGTTGTGGACTATACCCGAGATGAGTTACCCATAAATACGGCAAAAGTCTTTGCACCTGGTTTGTGTCATATATGGCCACAACTGGCTAATCAACGCCTGTATCAAGTGCCTGTCGATTTAGGTTGGGTGAAACAGGCAAAAAATGAATCAACCATTAATCAGCAAGGACTCTACGTTTAAAGCGCTAAATATATTTAATATGACGATATCTTCGAGACTCCTTTATTCAAAAGGCTTTCTCTCGAAGGTACTATCTCTAAAATGTATTCAAGTGCAGTACAACCTAAACATCACATCAATACCTCTGGTAGCAAGTAGCAAGCATATGGGCTTTATGACGAGTCAATAATAATGCCTTATTTGATAGCGATAATTAGATGTAATATTCATGTAATAGACATACATATACACCTTGCTAGTCTAAAGTTTAATATATAGCAAGGACTTAATAAAAGGACATTACGCATGGCAGAGTTAAAAATTAATGCATCACAAGAGCTAGTTTACCTTTCAAAATATCATTTAATAGGTCGTAAAGAAGATGCTGTTAATACTCATATTAATCACCCCAATGTATCTCGTATACATATGCTGATAGAGTGGAGTGATAATAGTTGGCATGTGAAAGATATGAGTAGAAATGGTGTCTGGCTAAATAACAAACAGCTGGATGTAGATCTTGAATACCCTCTATCAATAGGCGACACGATATCTCTCAATGCAACAGCCGATTTTACATTCACCGTTACCAACCTAGATAAACCACTCGATGCATTAGTGCCTGACACAAAACAAACTGTTCACCATAATCAGTTACCCAAAGCCATTTTCCTTGACGAGTTAAACTTACTGCCCAATGAAACAGCGCCTGAAATTGTGTTGTCATATAACACTGAAGAAAAACGCTGGGTATGTGAAAATGCTGAAGATATGACATCCCACCCAGTTTCTGAAGGAGAAAAAATCTATTTTGCAAACACGCAGTGGAAACTTGTCACTGGATCTGACGAAAATGATATCGCAACGGTGGCACTTAATCAGCAAGAAGAGGTTGAGTTAAAGTATATATTTCGTATCAGTCAAGATGAAGAGCACACTGGGTTAAAAGTAAAACATAATAAAACAATGATTGATATGGATGTACGTTGTCATCATTATTTAACCGCCTTACTCGCCCGATATAAAACAGATATGCTAAAACAAGAAGCTGATGACGGGTGGGTCTCAATTAAAAAGTTGTCAAAAGACTTAGGGCTCAGTGAGTGCCACATTAATATTCAAATACACAGAGCTAGAAAGCAATTAATAGAACAGTTTAAACGTATTGGGCTTGTCGCGCCGTCACTAATTGAACGCCGTACTGGCTATGTACGCTTTACCTCTAATAATTTCAATATCTTTAAAGGCAGTGCACTAGAGTATTGAGACAACTCTTTCGTCAATACATTAGGCCACCTATCAC